>NZ_JBJGZP010000011.1:0-126094 GCF_054050555.1 Blastococcus sp. SYSU D00695
AGGGGCCGGTCGGGACGACGTCCCGACCGGCCCCTCCGCCGTCGTGGTGGTGCAGTCGGCGTGCTCAGTCGCGCCTCGAGCCGCTCAGCGCGGCCTGTCCCGCGGTCCGCTCCGGCGCGACAGCAGCTCCGTCAGCCGCCGCGGCCTCGGCCGGCGGGGACGGGACGGCGGTCTCCGCGCCCCCGACCGCGGCGTCGGTCCGGCCGCCCCGGCGCGGGCGGGGCAGCAGGGCGATCGCGAGCGGGGTGATCCCCGCCGAGTGCAGGATCGTGCGCATCTCGCGGAGCTCCCGGCCATCCACCCGACCGCTGGGAACGACCAGGACGACCTCGTCGTGGCGCTCCGCCACGTCCTTCCAGGCCCGCAGGGGGACCAGCGGGTCGCCGACGTCCAGCCGGATCCCCTCGGCCTCGGTCGGCTCCCCGGTCCCCGGGGAACCGACCGAGGCGTCCAGGCCGCGGCTGCGCAGCACGCCGGTCACCGACTCGGCGAACCGGCGGACGGTGTCCTCCTCGCCCGGCGTGGGCGCCACGACCACGACCCGCGCCGACCCCTGCGCGGCCCGCAGCTCGATGCGGCGGGCCAGCGTGCCGGCCACCTGGCCGGTCAGGGCGCCGTGCCGGGCCCGGCCGGAGGGCTGCACGAGCACCTCGGTCGCGCCGCCGTCCTCGCCCCACGCGAGCCGCAGGCCGTCCTCGGTGGCGAGCGTGGTGTCCGTGCGGCTGCGCACCACGGCGGCGGCCAGACCGAGGAACAGACCGGCGAGCACGCCGAGCGACAGCACGAACAGCAGCACCGGGGACGACGGCGAGTCGGGCGCCACGGCCGGGTCGGCGACGGTGAGGTGCACCGGCTCGTCGCCCGACGACGGGGTCTCCAGGGTCTCGACGGTGTCGGCGAACCGGTCGGCGACGGCGTTGGCGATCTCGGCCGCCTCGGCCGGGTCCGGGCCGCTCACGGTGACGTGCAGCTGCGTGGTGTCCGGCGGGTTGGTCGCCGAGACCCGCGCCCGCAGGTCGGTCAGCGACTCGTCGAGGTCCAGGTCCTCCAGGACCGGGGCGAGCACCGCCTCGCTGCGGACGAGCGCCGGATAGCTCGTGACCCGCTGCTGCACGAAGGAGGCGCTGTTGGGGATCGACGGCGACACCGAGACGAAGACGGTCGAGCTCGCCTCGTAGGTCTTCGGGGTCAGCGAGAAGACCAGCAGCCCGCCGAGCGCGCCGACGACCGTCGCGCCGACCCAGACGGCCCAGTGCCGCCGCAGCGCGGCGAGGTAGTCCCGCAGTTCCATGTCGTGTGCTCCCTGCCCGCGCGTCCCCGGGGTGAGCACCACCGCGGTGTGCGGCCGCGAGCTCCGTCCCCCTGTCGGAGCGGCGACGGTAACCCGCAGGTCAGCGCGCCGGACCCGGACCGATCAGCGCCCTCACCCCTCCGGGGGGCGCCCCGCCGGTCCGCCGAGGTGACCGTGCCGCTCCGAGCCGCCCGAAGGGGTGAAGATGCCCGGGGGCGTCACCATGAGTGACCGGATCCGGCTACTTTCCTGGATGTTCACGGAGTCGAGCGCCATGGATGCCGCTCCTACGTGACGCAGCGTCATCAGGCGCGTGGTCCCGTCCGGGGACCGCGGCGCCACGGGAGGATCGGGGGATCCCATGACCGTCGTCGGCTACGCGCCGGGTGCGTACGACCTGTTCCACATCGGGCACCTGAACGTGCTCCGGCACGCCGCCGGGCACTGCGACCACCTGATCGCGGGTGTGGTCTCCGACGAGGTGCTGCTGCAGACCAAGGGGCGCCTCCCGGTCGTCCCGCTGGCCGAGCGCATGGAGATCGTCCGGGCGCTGCGCTTCGTCGACGACGTCCACGCCGAGGTCGTGCCGGACAAGATCGACACCTGGCGCGAGGTCCGTTTCGACGTCATCTTCAAGGGCGACGACTGGCGGGGGAGCCCCAAGGGCGTGAAGCTCGAGCGCGACTTCGCCGCCGTCGGCGTCGAGGTGCGCTACTTCCCCTACACGATGCACACCTCCAGCACGGCGCTGCGGAAGGCGCTCGCCACCCTGGAGGCAACGGTCCCGGCCCCGCGCACCGCCGTCCGCGCCTGACCGCGCGCACCCGGGTCCCCGGGGACGACGGCGGCGGCCGTCGGTGCGCGCGGCTAATCTCGGGAGCCGGCCCCGCCGCACTCGCGGCACCGTTCGGGGCCGGTCGATCTCCGGGAGTCCGATCCACGTGTCCCTGCGCGGCGTGCTCGACGTCGTCCTGACCGATCCCGGCATGGCCCGCGTCGTTGCGGCGGCCGGCCGGGCCGAGCTCGCGGTGACCGCACCGCCGCCGGTCCAGCCGCTCGTCGCCGCCGCGCTGGCCGCGGGCCCGCGCGACGCCGGCGGCGCCGCCGGGGTGCCGGTCCTCGTCGTCACGGCGGGGGAGCGGGACGCCGACGCGACCGCCGACCTGCTGCGCTGCTTCGTCCCCGGCGCCCGGGTGGAGGTGTTCCCCGCCTGGGAGACGCTGCCGCACGAGCGGCTGAGCCCCCGCGCCGACACCGTCGGCCGCCGCCTCGCCGTGCTCCGCGACCTCGCCCACCCCGGCGACCGGCCGCCGGTCGACGTGCTGGTCGCCCCGGTGCGCAGCGTCCTGCAGCCGCTGGCGCCCGGGCTGGGCGAGCTGGCCCCGGTCGAGCTGCGCCCCGGCCAGGAGGCCGAGCTCGACGACGTCGCCCGCGCGCTGGCCGACGCCGCCTACACCCGCGTCGAGCTGGTCGAGAAGCGCGGTGAGTTCGCCGTCCGCGGCGGCCTGCTCGACGTCTTCCCGCCCACCGAGCCGCATCCGGTCCGCGTCGAGTTCTGGGGCGACGAGGTCGACGAGCTGCGCTACTTCTCCGCAGCCGACCAGCGCTCCCTCGACGACCGCCCCGAGCGGCTGTGGGCGCCGCCGTGCCGGGAGCTGCTGCTCACCGACGCCGTCCGCGCCCGCGCCGCGGAGCTCGCCGCGGAGCACCCCGGCCTGGGCGAGATGCTGGGGAAGCTGGCCGAGGGCATCGCCGTCGAGGGCATGGAGTCCCTCACCCCGGCGCTGCTGGGCCAGCAGCCGATGCAGCTGCTCACCGACCTGGTGCCGCGGGGCACCCACGTGCTCGTCTGCGACCCCGAGCGGGTGCGCAGCCGCGCCGCGGACCTGGTGCGCACCGCCGAGGAGTTCCTCGCCGCCTCCTGGGCCACCGCGGCCGAGTCGGGCGAGGCGCCGCTGGACCTCGGGGCGTCGTCCTTCCGCGACCTGGCCGACGTCGAGGCCGCCGCCCGCGGCCGCGGCCTGCCCTGGTGGACCACCGGCGCGTTCACGATCCAGGCCGAGGACGACGACACCCAGGTCACCCTCGACGCCACCACGGTCGACCGGTTCGCCGGTGACGTGCCGAAGGCGATCGAGACCATGCGCGGCTGGCACCGGGAGGGCTGGCGGGTCGTCGTCACCTTCGCCGGCCCGGGGCCCGCGCAGCGCGCCGCCGACCAGTTCGGCGAGGCCGAGCTCGGGGCCACGCTGGTGCCCGGCATCGAGGCCGCGCCCGACCAGCGGCTGACCACCGTCACCCAGGGCAACCTGGAGACCGGCTTCGCCTTCCCCGGCGTGGGCCTGGCCCTGCTCACCGAGCACGACCTCACCGGCTCCCGCGGCACCACCATGCGCGACGCGGTGAAGATGCCCGCCCGCCGCCGCAACGCCGTCGACCTGGTGCAGCTGCAGCCCGGCGACCTGGTCGTCCACGAGCACCACGGCATCGGCCGGTACATCGAGATGATCAGCCGCACCGTCAACGGCGGGCAGCGCGACTACCTGATCGTCGAGTACGCCCCGGGCAAGCGGAACCAGCCGCCGGACCGGCTGTTCGTGCCGACCGACTCCCTGGACCAGCTGACCCGCTACGTCGGCGGCGAGGCCCCGGCGCTGTCCAAGCTCGGCGGCGCCGACTGGCAGAAGACCAAGGGCCAGGCCCGCAAGGCGGTCAAGCAGATCGCCGCCGAGCTGATCCGGCTGTACTCGGCGCGGATGGCCACGCAGGGCCACGCGTTCGGCCCGGACACCGTCTGGCAGCGCGAGCTGGAGGACGCGTTCCCGTTCCAGGAGACGCCCGACCAGCTGGCCGCGATCGACGAGGTCAAGACCGACATGCAGAACCCGGTCCCGATGGACCGGATCATCTGCGGCGACGTCGGCTACGGGAAGACCGAGATCGCCGTCCGCGCGGCGTTCAAGGCGGTGCAGGACGGCAAGCAGGTCGCCGTCCTCGTGCCGACCACGCTGCTGGCCAACCAGCACTTCAAGACCTTCTCCGAGCGGTTCGCCCAGTTCCCGGTGACCGTGCGGGTGCTGTCCCGGTTCCAGTCCGAGGCCGAGAGCTCCGAGACGCTGCGCCAGCTGGCCGCCGGCGAGGTCGACGTCCTGGTCGGCACCCACCGGCTGCTGCAGCCGACCACCCGGTTCAAGGACCTCGGGCTGGTGATCGTCGACGAGGAGCAGCGCTTCGGCGTCGAGCACAAGGAGTACCTGAAGACCATGCGGACGGCGGTCGACGTCCTGTCGATGTCGGCCACCCCGATCCCGCGGACCCTGGAGATGAGCCTGACCGGCATCCGCGAGATGTCGACGATCCTCACCCCGCCCGAGGAGCGGCACCCGGTGCTGACCTACGTCGGCGCGTGGGAGGACAAGCAGATGGCCGCCGCGGTCCGCCGCGAGCTGCTGCGCGACGGCCAGGTGTTCGTGATCCACAACCGGGTGCAGTCGATCGACAAGGCCGCGGCCAAGATCCGCCACCTGGTGCCCGAGGCCCGCGTCGCCGTCGGCCACGGGCAGATGAAGGAGCACGAGCTCGAGCGGATCATGGTCGGCTTCTGGGAGAAGGAGTACGACGTCCTGGTGGCGACGACGATCGTCGAGTCCGGCCTGGACATCCCCAACGCCAACACCCTGATCGTCGACCGCGCCGACACCTTCGGCCTCTCCCAGCTGCACCAGATCCGCGGGCGGGTCGGCCGCGGCCGGGAGCGCGCGTACGCCTACTTCACCTACGACCCGACCCGGCCGCTGACCGAGACCTCGGTCGACCGGCTCACCACGATCGCCAACAACACCGACCTCGGCGCCGGCATGGCGGTGGCGATGAAGGACCTGGAGATCCGCGGCTCGGGCAACCTGCTCGGCGGCGAGCAGTCCGGGCACATCGCCGGGGTGGGTTTCGACCTCTACGTGCGGCTGGTCGGCGAGGCGGTCGCGGACTACCGGGCGCAGGTGACCGGCGAGTCGCCGCCGGTGGAGCCCGCCGAGGTCCGGGTCGACCTGCCGGTCGACGCGCACCTGCCGCACGACTACGTGCCGGGCGAGCGGCTGCGGATGGAGGCCTACCGCAAGGTCGCCTCCGTGCAGGACGACGACCAGGCGCAGGCCGTGCTTGACGAGCTCACCGACCGCTACGGCGCCGCGCCCGCGCCCGTGCTCAACCTGCTGGCCGTCGCCCGCTTCCGGGTGGCGATGCGGGCGCTGGGCATCACCGAGGTGTCGCTGACCGGGCGGGTCATCCGGATCGGCCCGGTCGACCTGCCCGAGTCCAAGCAGATGCGGCTGGCGCGGCTGGCCGAGGGCGCCACGTACAAGGCGGCCGCCTCGACCATCTCGCTCAAGGTGCCGGTGGGCCCCGACCGGCGGACGCCGCTGCGCGACGTCGCGCTGCTGGAGAACCTGCACGCCACCCTGCAGGCGGTGCTGGGGCAGCCGGTCGCCGCGTGAGGCAGGGGGCGCCCGCCGCGTGAGGCAGGGGGCGCCCGCCGCGTGAGGCCGGGGGCGCCCGCCGCGTGAGGCCGGGGGCGCTCGCCTGCGACGGCGGTCACAGCCCGGTGTGGGAGTGTGCGGGTCGTGCGCACGCGTCGACCGGCCGCCGTCCTCGCCCTCGGGCTGATCGCCGGGCTCGCCCTGACCGGCTGCCGGAACAGCCCGGCCGTGGCCGCCTACGTCGGTGAGGACACGGTCACCGTGGACGAGCTGGACGCCGCCGTGCAGGAGCGGCTGGCGGACCCGGCGCTCGCGGCGGCGGTCGGGGACGACACGGTCGGCTACACCCGCCAGGTGCTCGGCGAGCTGATCAACCGGGAGGTGCTCGACGTCGCCGCGCAGCGCTACGACGTCGCGGTCGACGACGGCGAGGTCCGCGCGCGGCTGGCGGAGCTGCTGGGCGGCCGGGACGAGGACGAGGCGCTGGCCGCGCTGGCCGAGCAGGGCGTCGGGCGGGCGGACCTGCTCGCGAACCTGCGGGTGCAGCTGGTGCTGGAGGAGGTGGCCGTGGCCGCCGAGACCTCCGGCGCGGTCGACGAGGCCGCCCTCGGGGACGCCTACGACCGGCTGCGCGCCTCGGGCGAGGCCCGCCCGCTGGGCGTGGTCACCGCCCCCGACCAGGCCTCCGCCGACGCGGTGGCCGAGGCGCTGCGGGCCGACCCCGGCGCCTACGCCGACCTCGCCGCGCAGTACCCCGGCCCGACGACGCTGTCCGACGTGCAGGACATCGGCCCGGGTCAGCTCCCGCCGGAGCTCGCCGCAGCGCTGGCCACCGCCCCGGCCGGCTCGGTCACCGTGCAGCCGGTCGAGGGGTTCGGCGGCGTCGTCGTCCTGTTCGTGCCGCCGCTGGAGACCGTCCGCCCGCAGCTGCTGCGCCAGCTGCGGACCCAGCTGCAGCAGTCGGCGGCCCCGCTGGTGCAGGAGCTCGTCGGCGACCTCGACATCACCGTGAACCCGCGCTACGGCACCTACGACCAGGGCGGCGTGGTGGCCCCGGAGGGCGGCGTGGTGCAGCTGCTCGAGGAGCCCGCGGACACCGGGCCGGCGGCGGGCGGCGTCCCGGCCGGCAGCGACGCGGCCGGGACTGCCGGAGACTGACCGCCGTGCCCGTCGCCCTCGCCGTCGTCACCAGCCCCCGCCTGCCCGGACTGCTCGGTCCCGCCGGCTGGCGCGCCGTCACCACCGCGCCGTCGCTGGCCGCCGTCCCCGGCGCCGCGGCCACCGCGGCCGCGCTGCGCGCCGAGGGCCTGGCGGTGACCGACGTCGCCGACCTGGCCGCCGCCGCGGCGCTGCCCGGCGAGGTCGTCTGCCTGGTCCCGGCGGGGGAGCCGGTGGGGGAGGTGCCCGTCGTGGCCGGCGCGCCGGAGCCCGCCGGCGCCCGGCTGCTCGACGTCGTCGCGGTGATGGACCGGCTGCGCTCGCCCGGCGGCTGCCCGTGGGACGCCGAGCAGACCCACTCCTCGCTGCGCGGCTACCTGCTCGAGGAGGCGCACGAGGCCTACGACGCGATCGTCGACGACGACCCGGTCGCGATGCGCGAGGAGCTCGGCGACGTGCTGCTGCAGGTCGTCTTCCACGCCCGGGTGGCCGCCGAGGCCGCCGCCGGGCGCCGGTTCGACGTGGACGACGTCGCCGCGGAGCTGGTGGAGAAGCTGGTCCGCCGGCACCCGCACGTGTTCGCCGACGCCGGCCCGCGCGACGTCGCGCAGGTCGAGGCCGGCTGGGAGGAGATCAAGAAGGCGGAGAAGCAGCGCCGGTCCCCGACCGAGGGCGTCTCCCGGTCCCAGCCGGCCGCCGCGTGGGGCGCCGCGCTGGTGCGCCGGGCGGGGCGGGCGGGCCTGCCGACGCCGGACGCCGCCGAGCTGGCCGCCCGGAGCCCGGAGGAGCTGGGGGAGCGGCTGCTGGCGGTGGTGGCCGCCGCGACCGCCCGCGGGTGGGACGTGGAGGACGCGCTGCGCGAGGCGGTGCGCCGCTACGCCGGGGAGCTGGACGCCGCCGCCGGGGCCCGCGCGCAGGGCTGAGCCGGCCGCCCGCGGCGAGGGGCGCGAAGGGCGCGCCGGGGGCTCGTTAGGCTGCCCCCGTGGCCAGCATCGACGCCGTCGGCGCGCGGGAGATCCTCGACTCGCGCGGAAACCCCACCGTGGAGGTCGAGGTCGCCCTCGACGACGGGACGATCGCCCGGGCGGCGGTGCCCAGCGGCGCCTCCACCGGCGCCTTCGAGGCGGTGGAGCTGCGCGACGGCGGTGAGCGCTACGGCGGCAAGGGCGTGACCCAGGCCGTCGACGGCGTCCTCGACGTGATCGGTCCGGAGCTCGTCGGCTACGAGGCCAGCGAGCAGCGGCTGGTCGACCAGCGCCTGCTCGACCTCGACGGCACCCCCGACAAGTCCCGCCTGGGCGCGAACGCGATCCTCGGCGTCAGCCTGGCCGTGGCCCGCGCCGCCGCCGACTCGGCCGGCCTGCCGCTCTTCCGCTACGTCGGCGGGCCCTCGGCGCACCTGCTGCCCGTCCCGATGATGAACATCCTCAACGGTGGCGCCCACGCCGACAGCAACGTCGACGTGCAGGAGTTCATGATCGCCCCGATCGGCGCGGCGACCTTCGTCGAGGCGCTGGCCGTGGGCACCGAGACCTACCACGCGCTCAAGTCGGTGCTGAAGGGCCGCGGCCTGTCCACCGGCCTCGGCGACGAGGGCGGCTTCGCCCCCGACCTGCCCAGCAACCGCGACGCGCTCGACCTCATCGCCGAGGCCGTCGAGAAGGCCGGCTACACCGTCGGCACCGACATCGCGTTCGCGCTCGACGTCGCCGCGACCGAGTTCCACACCGACGGCGGCTACGACTTCGAGGGCCAGACCCGCACGGCGGAGTACCTCACCGACTACTACCGCGAGCTGGTCGACGCCTACCCGATCGTGTCGATCGAGGACCCGCTGTCGGAGGAGGACTGGGACGGCTGGATCGCCCTCACCGCCGCCCTCGGCGACCGCGTGCAGCTGGTCGGCGACGACCTGTTCGTCACCAACCCCGCCCGCCTCGCCGACGGCATCGAGCGCAAGGCGGCCAACGCGCTGCTGGTGAAGGTGAACCAGATCGGCACCCTCACCGAGACCCTCGACGCGGTGGACCTGGCGCACCGCAACGGCTACCGCAGCATGATGAGCCACCGCTCCGGCGAGACCGAGGACACGACGATCGCCGACCTCGCCGTCGCCACCGACTGCGGGCAGATCAAGACCGGCGCCCCCGCCCGCAGCGAGCGCGTCGCCAAGTACAACCAGCTGCTGCGCATCGAGGAGGAGCTCGACGACGCCGCCCGCTACGCCGGCGCGTCGGCCTTCCCGAAGCTGGCCGCGCGCGGCTGACGTGGCGGGTTCGGGGGACCGGCGCGGGCCCCGGCGACGGAGTACCGGCCGGCCCCTGGCGCACGCGGCGTCCCGGCCCCTGCCCACCGGGCGGGTGTCGGGCGCCGGCAGCCGCCCGGAGCGGCGCCGTCCGGTCCGCCGGGCCCCCCGGACGGCGGCGGCACCGGGCCGCGCGCGCAGCCAGCTGTTCACCGGCCGGGCCGTGCTGCTGGTCGGCCTGGTGCTGCTGCTCGCCCTCACCCTGGCCGGCCCGGTGCAGCAGTACCTGGCCGGCCGGGCGGAGATCGCCCGGCTGGACGCCCAGGCCGCGGCCCTGGACGAGCAGATTGCCGAGCAGGAGGCGCGGCTGGCCGAGCTGAGCGACCCGGTCGTGCTGGCCCGCGAGGCGCGGGAGCGGTTCTTCTACGTCGCCCAGGGCGACCGGCTGGTCCGGGTCGTCGACGAGGCCGACGCGCAGGGCGACGCGGGCACCGTCCCCGACTCCCCGGACCGTGGCCCGCGCACCTGGTACGACGGCCTGATGGGCTCGCTGGCCACCGCCGACGACCTGGGGGACCGATGAAGGACCCCGCTGCCCCCCAGACCTCGCGAGCTCGACCTGGGCCCCTGCAGCGCGGCCGTTCCAGCCCCGTCTCCGAGGAGGACCGTGCGGTCGTGGAGCGGCAGCTGGGCCGCCCGCCGCGCGCGCTGGCCGCGGTCGCGCACCGCTGCCCGTGCGGGCAGCCCGACGTCGTCGAGACCTCCCCGCGGCTGGAGGACGGCACCCCGTTCCCGACGCTGTACTACCTGACCTGCCCGCGGGCGTCGGCCGCGGCCAGCCGGCTGGAGTCGGCCGGGCGCATGCGCGAGTGGCAGGAGGAGCTGGGCACCGACACCGAGCTCGCCGCCGGCTACCGCGCCGCGCACGAGGCCTACCTCGCGACCCGCGACGCCGCCGCCCGCCCCGGCGAGCCGGTGCTGGAGACGCGCACGACCGCCGGCGGCATGCCCGACCGGGTCAAGTGCCTGCACGCGCTCGCCGGGCACAGCCTGGCCGCCGGGCCGGGGGTCAACCCGGTCGGCGACCGGGCGGTGGCCGAGATGGGGCAGTGGTGGGCCAAGGGGCCCTGCGCGCTGCCCGGAGGGGACGACGCATGACCCGGGTCGCGGCGATCGACTGCGGCACCAACTCCATCCGGCTGCTGGTCGCCGACGTGCCCGAGCGGGGAGCGCACACCGACCTGCTGCGCCGCATGGAGGTCGTCCGGCTCGGAGAGGGCGTGGACGCCACCGGCCGGCTGTCCGACGCCGCCATCGAGCGCACCCGCCGGGTGCTGGCCGAGTACGCCACCCAGGCCCGCGAGCTCGGGGCGACGGCCGTGCGCATGGTGGCCACCAGCGCCAGCCGCGACGCCGCCAACCGCGCCGACTTCGAGCAGATGGTGCTGGCCACGCTGGGCCGGCTGCCCGACGTCGTCCCCGGCTCCGAGGAGGCGCACCTGTCCTTCCTGGGTGCCACCGCCTCGCTGGACGCCGCCGTGGCCGCGCACGGCGGGGCCGCCCCCGAGGCGCCGTACCTGGTCGTCGACATCGGCGGCGGCTCCACCGAGTTCGTGCTCGGCGGCCCCGACGGGGTGCGCGCCGCCCGGTCGGTGGACGTCGGGTGCGTGCGGCTGACCGAGCGGCACCTGCACGGCGACCCGCCGACCGCCGACGAGATCCAGCGCGCCGAGGCCGACGTGCGCGCCGCGCTGACCGAGGTGCTGGCCGACGTCCCGGTGGGGGAGGCCGCGACGCTCGTCGGGCTCGCCGGCTCGGTGACCACGGTGGCCGCGCTCGCCCTGGACCTGCCCGCCTACGACGCCGCGGCGATCCACGGCTCGCGGATCCCGGTGTCCGCCGTCCGCGCCGTCACCGCCGGGCTGCTGACCGCCACCCGCGAGCGCCGGGCCCGGTACGCGGTGATGCACCCCGGCCGGGTCGACGTCATCGGGGCCGGTTCGCTGGTGCTGCGGGTGGTCATGGACGCCTTCGCCCTGGACTCCGTCGTGGTCAGCGAGCACGACATCCTCGACGGCATCGCCCTGCAGCTCGCCCGCGGTGGCTGAGGACACCGAAGGCTTCCACGTGACCCGGACCGCGGCCGGGGTGGTCCGGTCGGCCCGCGGGGTGCGCGACCTCGCCGTCCTGGACGCGCGCGTCTCCGGCTGCCGGGCCTGCCCGCGGCTGGTCGCCTGGCGGGAGGAGGTCGCCCTCGTCAAGCGGGCCTCCTTCCGCGACGAGGAGTACTGGGGCCGGCCGGTGCCCGGCCTCGGTCCGGCCGACGCCCGGATCGCCGTCGTCGGGCTCGCCCCGGCCGCGCACGGCGGGAACCGCACCGGCCGGGTGTTCACCGGCGACCGCAGCGGGGACTGGATCTTCGCCGCCCTCTGGCGGGCGGGGCTGGCCAACCAGCCGACGTCCACGCACGTCGGCGACGGCCTGGAGCTCACCGGCGTCCGGGTGGCCGCCGCGGTGCGCTGCGCGCCGCCGGCCAACGCCCCCACCCCGCAGGAGCGCGACACCTGCTCGCCGTGGCTGGCCCGCGAGCTGGCCCTCCTCCCGCGGCTGCGGGTGGTCGTGGTGCTCGGCGGTTTCGGGTGGACGGCGCTGTGGCCGGTGCTCGCCGGCGCCGGGTACGCGCTGCCCCGGCCGCGGCCGGCGTTCGGGCACGGCGTGGAGGTGACCCTGGAGGGCCCGAGCGGGCCGCTGACCCTGCTGGGCAGCTACCACGTCAGCCAGCAGAACACCTTCACCGGCCGGCTGACCGAGCCGATGCTGGACGCCGTCCTGACCCGGGCCACCGCGCTCGCCCGCGGAACGGCGCCCGGCGGCTAGCGTCTGCTGCGCGCCCCCGTAGCCCAACCGGCAGAGGCAGGCCCCTTAAAAGGGTCCGAGTGTGGGTTCGAACCCCACCGGGGGCACCCGGGCGAGGGACTCCCGCCAGGTCAGGAACGCGATGCACTTCTGCGACGTTGGACAGATCGAGTGGGGTGCAGGACCGTTGACCCCACGACCGCCAGTCACCTCGAGGAGATGACGATGCCCAGCTCCAACCCGGCCTTCGGTCGGGGCTTCGCCAACGCCACCAACGGCGCGGCGGGCCAGCAGTACGCCAGCTGGGGCGCCCCCCAGCAGTACGGAGCCCCCACCCAGGACCCGTACGCCGCCCCGGCGCCGTACACGCGCAGCACCACCCGCTACATGACGATGGACGACGTCGTCCAGAAGACGGGCCTGTCCTTCCTCGTCACCGTCGTCTCGGCCGCCGCCACCTGGGCGCTGCTGCCGCAGGAGTCCGCGCTCGCGCTGGCCCTCCCGGCAGTGCTGGTCGCCTTCGTGCTCGGCCTGGTGATCTCCTTCAAGCAGATCGCCAACCCGGCCGCCACGCTGGCCTACGGCGCGCTCTACGGCGTCGCCCTCGGCGCGATCAGCGAGGCGTTCAACAACCTCTACCCGGGCATCGTGATGCAGGCGGTGATCGGCACCTTCGGTGTCTTCGCCGGCATGCTCGTGGTCTACAAGACCGGTGCCATCCGGGTCACCCCGAAGCTGACCCGCTGGGTCGTGGGCGCCATGTTCGGTGTCCTCGCGCTGGTGCTGGTGAACCTGGTCGCCGGCTTCTTCGTGGACGGCGGGCTGGGCCTGCGCAGCGGCGGCCCCGTCGCCATCCTGTTCAGCCTGGTCGTCATCGGTGTCGCGGCGTTCACGCTGCTGCTCGACTTCGACATGGCCGACGAGGCCATCCGCCGCGGCGCCCCGGCGAAGTTCGCCTGGTACATCGCCTTCGGCCTGCTGGTCACCGTCGTCTGGCTGTACCTGGAGATCCTGCGCCTGCTCTCCTACCTGCAGAACGACTAGTCCGCACCGCACCACGAGCCGGTGGCCCGGTCCCCTCGCGGGGCCGGGCCACCGGTCCGTCCGGGGGACGTCGACCGCCCCCTTCCCGGACGCGCGACGGCCCGGCCCCCCCGAGGGGGGCCGGGCCGTCGTCGTACGCCCCGCTACCGGCGCCCGCGCCGAGCTCGGGAGGCGTGGGGGGCAGCGGCGTCCCTCGTCAGGAGAGGCGCTCCAGGACCATCGCCATGCCCATGCCGCCACCGACGCACATGGTCTCCAGGCCGAAGGTCTCGTCCCTCGTCTGCAGGCCGTTGATCAGCGTGCCGGTGATGCGGGCGCCGGTCATGCCGAACGGGTGACCGACGGCGATGGCGCCGCCGTGCACGTTCAGCTTGTCGATGTCGATGCCCAGGTCGCGGTAGCTCGGGATGACCTGCGCGGCGAACGCCTCGTTGATCTCGACCAGGTCGATGTCGTCGATGGTCATGCCGGCCCGCTTCAGCGCCAGCCGGGAGGCGTCGACCGGGCCGTAGCCCATGATCTCCGGCGACAGGCCGGTGACCGCGGTCGAGACGATCCGCGCCAGCGGGGTGAGGCCCAGCTCGCGCGCCTTGGTGTCGCTCATGACCACCACGGCGGCGGCGCCGTCGTTGAGCGGGCAGGCATTGCCGGCGGTGACCCGGCCGTCGGGGCGGAAAACCGGCTTGAGGGCGGAGATGCCCTCGAGGGTGGTGCCGGCGCGGGGGCCGTCGTCGGCGCTGACGACCGTGCCGTCGGGCGTGGTGACGGGCGTGATCTCCCGCTCCCAGAAGCCGTCGGCGATGGCCTGCTCGGCCAGGTTCTGGCTGCGGACGGCGAACTCGTCCATCTCCTGGCGGGAGACGTCCTTGAGCAGCGCCAGGTTCTCCGCGGTCTGGCCCATCGAGATGTAGATGTCGGGCGTCTGCCCGTTCTCGCGCGGGTCGGTCCACGAGTCGGCGCCGCTCTCGGCGGTCTTGGCGACCCGCGCCGCGGCCTCGTCGAACAGCGGGTTGTGCGTGTCCGGCAGGGAGTCGCTGTTGCCCTTGACGAACCGGGACACCATCTCCACGCCGGCCGAGATGAAGACGTCGCCCTCGCCGGCCCGGATGGCGTGCATCGCCATGCGGGTGGTCTGCAGGGACGAGGAGCAGTAGCGGGTGGTCGTCGTCCCTGGCAGGTGGTCCATGCCGAGCAGGACGCTCACGACGCGGCCCATGTTGTTGCCCTGCTCGCCGCCGGGCAGGCCGCAGCCGAGGAGCAGGTCGTCGATGTCGGTCGGGTCGAGGGCCGGCACCTTGTCCAGGGCGGCGCGCACGATCGTGGCGGTGAGGTCGTCGGGCCGCAGGTCCTTCAGCGAGCCCTTGAACGCCCGCCCGATGGGCGAGCGCGCGGTCGCGACGATGACGGCTTCGGGCATGGGTCCTCCACGACGAGCGGGGTGGTTCGGTCACCGCGAACGTACCCCCGCGCGGCGCCTCTCCCCGGTCCCGGGGCCCACGCCCCGGGGCGCTGCCGGGCGGCCCCGGGCTCAGGCGACCGGGACCTGCGGGGTCTGCTCGTCCTGCTCGGCGCGTTCGGCCTGGTCCGACGTCGGCAGCTCCGGCGGCCGGCGGCGTCGCAGCCGGGCCCACGCGCCGCGCGGGCCGGTGCCCGAGCCGCGTACCTCCGTCGGCTGCACCTCGGTGCCGGGCCGGTCGGCCGCCCGGGCCGCGGCCCGCTCCACGGGGCGGACGGTGTCGCGGCGCAGCTTCCGCAGCCCGCGGTCGGCGGCGGCCGGCCACACGCCCAGCGCGTCGGCCAGCGCCGGCAGGATCACCGCCGCCGCGGCGGCGTAGCCGGCGGCGCTGGGGTGGAACTCGTCGGCGCCGAACATCGAGCGGTCGCGGGCGAAGGTCGGCCCGAGGATCGACCCGAGGGAGACGGTACGGCCGCCGGCCTCGACCACCGCGACCGTCTGCGCGGCGGCCATCTGCCGGCTCCAGTGCCGCGCGAACTGCCGCAGCGGCTGGGCGATCGGCCGGATGGTGCCCAGGTCCGGGCAGGTCGCCACGACGACCTCCGCGCCGATCGCCCGGAACCGGCGCACCGCCTCGGCCTGGAAGGCCACCGAGACCGCCGGCGCGGTGCGGGTGGTGACGTCGTTCGCGCCGATCATGACCAGGACGGCGTCCGGCCGCTCCGTCAGCGCCTGCTCCACCTGCTCGGGCAGCTCGCGCGACTCCGCGCCGGAGACGGCCAGGTTGACCAGCCGGACCGGTCGCTCGGCGAGCTCGGCCAGCGCGGCGGCCAGCAGCACCCCGGGCGTCTCGGCCGCGCGGTGCACCCCCAGCCCGACACCGGTGGAGTCCCCGAGCACGGCCAGCACCAACGGCTTGCCGCGGCCCCGGCCGTAGACGCCGTTGCCCGACGGCGGCAGGTCCTTCGTGGTCCGGGCGGCGATCGCCCGGCGGGCCAGCCTGGCCTGGCCGCGCAGCAGGACGAACAGCCCGCCGAGGGCGACCCCGAGGCTGCCGCCCATGCCGGCGACGCCCGTGGCCAGCCGGCGCGCCGTCCCCGTGTCCGTCATCGCCGCCCTCCCATCGGTCCCACCGTGCAACCACCTGGTCCGCAGGTTAACCGCCGCCTACGGTCCACCCGTGCCAGATTCCCCCCTCGGGGTCACCCCGGGCGAAACCGCGGGTGAACGCTCGCAGCTCATCGTCGCCACCCTCGTCGAGGCGTTCGCCGAGCTCATGACCGCCGACGCCGACGCCTTCCGGACCAAGTTCCGCAAGATGGCGGCCGACCCGTTCGCGTTCTACCGGGGCAGCGCCTGCCTGTTCTACGCCGACATGGCGCGGCTGGAGGACCGGTGGAGCGACGAGCGCACCTCCCGGGTGTGGATCCAGGGCGACCTGCACGCGGAGAACTTCGGCACGTACATGGACGCGCAGGGCCGGATCGTGTTCGACGTCAACGACTTCGACGAGGCATACCTCGGGCACGTCAGCTGGGACCTGCGCCGGTTCGCCGCCAGCTTCGCCCTGCTGGCCTGGCGCAAGGCGCTCGGCGACGAGGTGATCGGCGACCTGCTGCGCACCTACCTGGAGGCCTACCTCGACCAGGTCGCGGCGTTCACCCGCTCCGACGACGACCGGTCCTTCGCCCTGACCCGTGACAACACCGAGGGCGCCGTCCGGGACGCGATCCTGGCCACCACCGCCCGCAGCCGGCTGCAGCTGCTGGACCGGATGACGGTCGTCGAGGGCTTCGAGTGGCGCTTCGCCGACACCGGCCGCACCCGCCGCCTGGACGACGACGAGCGCGGCCGGGTGCTGGCGGCCCTGGAGCGATACCGGCACACCCTCCTGCCGCCGCCGCGTCGCCGCGACGTCACCTTCGACGTCAAGGACGTCGTGGGCACCGGCGGCTTCGGCATCGGCAGCGCCGGGCTGCCGGCGTACAACGTGCTGCTGGAGGGCTACGACCAGGCGCTGGAGAACGACGTCGTCCTGTCGCTGAAGCAGGGGAACGTGGCCGCGCCCAGCCGGGTGGTGACCGACGCCGACGTGCGGGCGGCGTTCGAGCACGAGGGGCACCGGACCGCCGTCAGCCGGCGGGCGCTGCAGGCCAACGCCTCGCAGTTCCTGGGCTGGACCGAGGTCGACGGCGTCGGCTTCGTCGTCGCCGAGCTCTCGCCGTACGAGGTGGACCTGGAGTGGGACGAGCTCACCGAGCCCGAGGAGATCGCCCCGGTGCTGGTCCAGTTCGGGCGCGCGACGGCGAAGATGCACTGCGTGGGGGACGCCGACAGCGAGCACACCCTCGTGCCGTTCCAGACCGAGGAGGCGATCACCGCGACGGTCCTGGACCGCCGCGAGGAGTTCGTGGCCGACCTGGTCGACTTCGCGCACTCCTACGCCCGCCGGACCCAGACCGACCACCGGCTGTTCGTCGACGCCTTCCGCGCCGGCGCGATCCCGGGCATCACCTCCAGCGGCGCCCTCTCGGCCCCGTCCCGGGGCCGCCGGGGATGAGGAGGACGGGGTCCTCCGTCAGCGGGCGCGGCGACCGCGCCGGGCACGCAGGTAGTCGGCCACCACGTACTCGCCCAGCCGGTCGCTGTCCGGGGTGAACACCCGGCCGCCGGCCCGTTGGGTCATGTCGTGGACGAAGTGCACCAGCGCCGGCTCCGGGTCCAGGGCGAAGACGTTCAGCGTGGCGCCGGAGCGGGCCACCTTCTCCACCTCGGCGACGGTCCGCGCGATCGTCTCGGGCATCGGCGGCCAGCAGAAGAACGGCGTCCCGTCCGGCTCCAGGTGCGCGGTCGGCTCGCCGTCGGTCACCACCAGGACCACCGGCTCGGCGTCCCGGTGCCGGGCGAGGAACCGGCGGGCCAGCATCAGCCCGTGCTGCAGGTTGGTGCCCTGCAGGGTGTCCACGCTGAGCTCGGCCAGCGTCTCCGGGCGCAGCACCTGGGCCACCGAGGAGAACCCGATGATCTGGATCGCGTCCTGCGGGAACCGCGTCGTCACCAGCGAGTGCAGCGCCATCGCCGTCGACTTGGCCGCGCCCCACGTGCCGCGCAGCGCCATCGAGTAGGACAGGTCGACCAGCAGCGCCACCGCGGCGCCGGTGCGCCGCTCGGTCTCCACGACCTCGAAGTCCTCGACGGCGATCCGCACGGCCCGGTCCCCCTCGCGCGGGGCGCCGGAGGTCCGCAGCACGGCGTTGCGCACGGTCCGGACGACGTCCAGCGGCTGCTCGTCCCCGAACTGCCACTCCCGCGAGGCGCCGGTGAGCTCCCCGGCGGCGCCGGCGTCGGCGACGTCGTGCTCGCCGCGGCCGGCCGAGTCCAGCTGGGCGAAGACCCGCCGCAGCGCAGTGGCGCCCAGCCGCCGCACCGCCTTGGGGGAGAGCTCCAGCCTGCCGTCGGAGCGGTTGAGGTAGCCCTGCCGCTCCAGCTCGCGCTCCAGCTGGCGCAGCGCGGCGAGGTCGTCGACGGCCTCGCGGCCCAGCGCCTGCTCCAGCAGTTCCTCGTCGACGTCGGCCAGCGAGGCGCCGGCGTACCCCTGCGACAGCTGGTTGGACAGCGCCTCCAGGTCGGCGAGGTCGGCGACGGCGCTGGTGGCGTCCCCCAGGCCGAGGGACTGCTCGCCGTCGGGGACCTGCCCGCGCTGCCCCCAGGGCAGGTCCGGCCGGGCCTGCCGGAGCGCGTCCTGCAGGTGGGCCATCTCGCTGGCCAGCCCCATGTCCTGCATGGTCTGGGCCATCAGGTCCGACAGCTCGGCCCGCTGCTCGGCGGAGAGGCCGGCCATCATGCGTTCCTGCGCCGCCGCCCGGCGGGCGAGGGAGTCGATGAGCTCGTCGACCGACTGCGGGTCGTCGGGGAAGAACTGGCCGTGCTTCTCCATGAACCGGTCGAACTGCTCGTCGGTGTCCTCGCCGCGGTTGTGCGCGTCGACGAGCCGGGAGAGGTCGGCGACCATGTCGCGGACGGCCTGCACGTCCTGCTCGGTCGCGTTCTCCAGCGCCTGCTTCATCGAGGCGAAGGAGCTGTCGAGGACCTCGCGGCGCAGCGTGTCCTGGATCTGCTGGTAGGCCTGGCGGGCCTCCTCGCTGCGCCACGGGTAGTCCTTGAGCGCCCGGACGGCACCCGCGGTGTCCTGCGGCAGCGCGTCGAGCTCGGCCTCGGCGAGCCGGGCGGCGTCGTCGGGGTCGGGGAACAGCTCACGGCGCTCGGCCTCCAGCGCCCGGTCCAGCAGCTCCCGGACCTCCTGCAGCGTGCCGTCCATCCGGCCGGCCTGGCGGGCCTGGCGCAGCCGGTCGCGGACGGTGCGCCGCAGGTCGTCCAGGCCCCGGCGGCCGGCCATGCCGCGCCGCAGCAGCTCGCGCAGCGCCTCCTTGACCCCGCTCCCGCCCAGGACGGAGTCGCCGATCTCGTCGACGGCGTCGCCGAGGTCGTAGGGCGGGGCGAGCGGGTCCGGGCCGCCCCGCCAGCGCCCGTACCGGTAGCCCTTCCCGGGCCGGCGGACCACCTCAGGCCCCGTACACCGTGCGGGCGCCGTCGGTGTCCTTGGCCAGCCGGCGGGTCAGGTACAGGCCCTCCAGCGCGAACTCGACCGCGGCGGCGGCCTGCTCGGCCGACTGCTCGCCCTCGGGCACGCCGAGGCGGCCCAGCAGCTCCGCCAGCCGGGGGATGGTGCCCAGCTGGCCCAGCAGCGCCGCCGCCGGCACGAGCTCGCCGGACTCGACGGTCTCCCCGCCGGTGAAGTGCTCCTGCAGGCCGCTGAGGTCCAGCCCGGCGCAGCGGGCGCGGAAGGTCTGCGCGGTGGCCTGCCGCAGCAGGTGCTCCAGCACCTCCAGCTCCCGGTCGTCGTCGGGGTCGCTGCCGGAGTCGGCGAACTCGACCTTGCCCCGGCTGGCCGGGACGACCGCCGGCAGGTCCACCACGCGCGCCACCGGCCGGTTCTCCCCGGCGACGGCGGCCCGGCGCACGGCGGAGCCGGCGAGGGTCTCCAGCGCGGCGATCGCGAAGCGCGCACTGACACCGGAGCGCTGGTCGACGGAGCCGGACTCGCGGACCAGCCGGGTGAACCGGGCGATGATCTCGACCAGGTGCTCGGGCACCACGGGGGAGTCCAGGGTCGGCATCGCGTCGGGGGCGCCCAGCCCGCTGGTGCGCGCCTCCTGGTGCAGCAGCCGGATCTCGTCGGCGAGCTCGATCGGGTAGTGCGTGCGCACCTCGGTGCCGAAGCGGTCCTTGAGCGGGGTGATGATCCGCCCGCGGTTGGTGTAGTCCTCGGGGTTGGCGCTGGCCACCAGCAGCAGGTCCAGCGGCAGCCGCACGCGGTAGCCGCGGATCTGGATGTCGCGCTCCTCCAGGACGTTGAGCAGCGCCACCTGGATGCGCTCGGCCAGGTCGGGCAGCTCGTTGACGCTGAAGACGCCGCGGTTGGTGCGGGGCACCAGCCCGTAGTGCACCGTCTCCGGGTCGCCGAGCGTGCGGCCCTCGGCGACCTTGATCGGGTCGACGTCGCCGATCAGGTCGCCGACGCTGGTGTCGGGGGTGGCGAGCTTCTCGCCGTAGCGCTCGCTGCGGTGCAGCCAGGTGACCGGGGTGGCGTCGCCGTGCTCGGCGACCTGCCGGCGCCCCCACACCGAGATCGGGTGCAGCGGGTGCTCGTTGAGCTCGCTGCCGGCCAGCACCGGCGTCCACTCGTCGAGCAGGCCGACCAGCGTGCGGATGAGCCGGGTCTTGCCCTGGCCGCGCTCGCCCAGCAGGACGAGGTCGTGGCCGGCGATGAGGGCGCGTTCGACCTCGGGGACGACGGTGTCCTCGAACCCGACGATGCCGGGCAGCGAGGGCTCGCCGGCCGCGAGGCGGGCCAGCAGGTTGGCGCGGATCTCGGCCTTGACCGGCCGGAAGGTGGCGCCGCTCGCGCGGAGCTCGCCGAGCGTCGTCGGAGCGGGGGCGTCGGGGGCGGGGGACGCGGGTGCCGTGGGGGCGCTGTCCGTCACCTCGCCAAACATACGACGACGATGTGCGCATGTCTCCGTCGTCCGCGCTCGTCACCGGTGCCGACGTCGAGGCGGCCGCCGCGCTGCTCGCCGACGTCGTGCGCCGCACCCCGCTGGCCTACTCGCGCGCCCTGGCCGAGCGGGTCGGCGGACCGGTCTGGCTGAAGTGCGAGAACCTGCAGCGGACCGGCTCGTTCAAGATCCGCGGGGCCTACACCCGGCTCAGCCGGCTGACCGCGCGGGAGCGGGAGCGCGGGGTCGTCGCCGCCAGCGCGGGCAACCACGCGCAGGGCGTCGCGCTGGCCGCGCAGCTGCTCGGCATCCGGTCGCGGGTGTTCATGCCGGTGTCCGCGCCCCTGCCCAAGGTCTCGGCGACCCGCGCGTACGGCGCCGAGGTCGAGCTGGTGGGCGCCACGCTGGCCGACGCCCTCGCCGCGGCCGCCGCGCACGCCGAGGCCTGCGGTGCGGTGTTCATCCACCCCTTCGACCACCCCGACGTCGTCGCCGGGCAGGGCACGGTCGGCCTGGAGCTGCTCGAGCAGTGCCCGGGCGTGGCCACCGTCGTCGTCCCGGCCGGCGGCGGCGGGCTGGTGGCGGGCGTCGCGGCCGCGGTGCGCGCCGTGCGGCCCGGCGTGCGCCTGGTCGCCGTCCAGGCCGAGGGCGCCGCCGCGCTGCCCGGCTCGCTGGCCGCGGGGCGGCCGGTGCCGCTGGCGGCCACCGCGACGATGGCCGACGGCATCGCCGTCGGCGCCCCGGCGGAGCTG
Organism: Blastococcus sp. SYSU D00695; assembly: GCF_054050555.1. NCBI lineage: Bacteria > Bacillati > Actinomycetota > Actinomycetes > Geodermatophilales > Geodermatophilaceae > Blastococcus > Blastococcus sp. SYSU D00695. The sequence goes on from NZ_JBJGZP010000011.1 coordinate 21,334, forward strand.
ACGCTGGCGCACGTGCGCGAGCAGGTGGACGACGTGGTCACGGTGTCGGAGGAGGACCTGTCGCGGGCGCTGCTGTTCTGCCTGGAGCGCGCCAAGCTCGTGGTGGAGCCCGCCGGGGTCGCCGCAGTGGCCGCGGTGCTGGCCGACCAGGGTGCGTTCGCGCCGCCGGTCGCGGCCGTCGTCTCGGGCGGGAACGTCGACCCGGTGCTGCTCATGAAGGTGGTGCAGCACGGCATGGCCGCCGCGGGGCGCTACCTGTCCCTGCGGCTGCGCGTGCCGGACCGGCCGGGGTCGCTGGTGGCGGTCCTCGGCGAGCTCGCGGCCGGCGGGGCGAACGTGCTCGAGGTCGAGCACGCGCGGACCTCCCCGGCGCTGCACGTGGGGGAGGTGGAGATCGCCGTCGTCGTCGAGACCCGCGGGCCCGACCACGCGGCCGCGGTGGTCGCGGCGCTGCAGCGGACCGGGTGGCCGGTCGAGGTCGTCTGAGCCACCGCCGATGAGTCCGGCCGGCGCGGGCGGTCGTCCTGGCATGCGACCCCCGAGGCATCCGCGGCGAGCGAGCCGGAACCGTCGGTACCCGGACCTAGCGTGGCCGGCATGACTCCCGCCGTCGTCGTCGAGGGCCTCGTCAAGCGGTTCGGCGCGCACACCGCGCTGGACTCGGTGGACCTGGCCGTGCCGGAGGGCAGCGTGCTGGGCCTGCTCGGGCCCAACGGCGCTGGCAAGACCACGGTGGTGCGCATCCTCACCACCCTGCTGAGACCCGACGAGGGCCGGGCCGAGGTGGTCGGTCTCGACGTCGTCCGCGACGCCGCCCGGGTGCGCGCGGCGATCGGCCTCACCGGCCAGTACGCGGCGGTCGACGAGTACCTGACCGGGTTCGAGAACCTGGAGATGGTGGGCCGGCTCTACCGGCTGGGGCGGCGCGAGGCGCGGGCGCGGGCGGGGGAGCTGCTGGAGCGCTTCGACCTGGTCGACGCGGCCGCGCGCCCGGTCCGCACCTACTCCGGCGGCATGCGGCGGCGGCTGGACATCGCCGCCTCGCTCATCGCCCGGCCGCGGGTGCTCTTCCTCGACGAGCCGACCACGGGGCTGGACCCGCGCAGCCGGCTGGGCATGTGGGAGTTCATCGCCGGCCTGGCCGACGGCGGGACGACGATCCTGCTGACCACCCAGTACCTGGAGGAGGCCGACCGGCTGGCCGACGCGATGGTGGTGATCGACCGCGGCCGGGTCATCGCCCGCGGCACCGCCGACGAGCTGAAGGCGCAGGTCGGTGGCCAGCGGCTGGAGCTGACGGTCGCCGACGCCGCGGAGGTCGCCACGGTCCGGGAGCGGTTGCGCCCGCTGGCGGCCGGCGAGGTCCAGGTCGACGAGCAGACCCGCCGGGTGGGACTGCCGGTCAGCGGCGGCACCGACTCCCTCGCCGAGGCCCTGCGCCGGCTGGAGGGCAGCGGGGTGGTGGTGCTCGACGTGGGGTTGCGCCGTCCCGACCTCGACGACGTCTTCCTCACCCTGACCGGCCGGGGTGCCGACGAGGCAGCCGCGCCGGAGGAGCCCGTCCCCGCGACGTCCGGAGGAGCCCGATGAGCAGCCTGACCGCGGTGGTCGCCGACAGCGTCACCATCACCCGCCGCAACCTGATCAAGGTCAAGCGGGTGCCCGACCTGATCGTCGTGGCGACCCTGTCGCCGATCATGTTCGTGCTGCTGTTCCGCTACGTGTTCGGCGGCGCGATCAACGTGCCCGGGGACGTGAGCTACGCGGAGTTCCTGCTGCCGGGGATCTTCGCGCAGACGGTCGTTTTCGGGAGCACGATGACCGGGGCCAGCCTGGCGGAGGACCTGCAGAAGGGGCTCATCGACCGGTTCCGCTCGCTGCCGATGTCGCGGTCGGCGGTGCTGGTCGGGCGCACGGCCGCCGACCTGGCGCTCAACGGGATCTCCATCGCGGTCATGGCGCTGACCGGCCTCGTCGTCGGCTGGCGGATCCACACCTCCGTGCCCGAGGCGGTCGCCGGCTTCCTGGTGCTGCTGGTGTTCGCGTACGCGGTCAGCTGGCTCATGGCGGTGGTCGGGCTGCTGGTCCGCACGCCGGAGGTGGTGAACAACGCCAGCTTCATCGTGATCTTCCCGCTGACCTTCGTGGCCAACACGTTCGTTCCGCTGGAGAGCTTCCCGCCGGTGCTGCGCACCTTCGCCGAGTGGAACCCCGTGTCCACGGTGGTCCAGGCGGCCCGCGAGCTGTTCGGCAACACCGTGGCGGGGGCGCCGGAGCCGGACGCGTGGTCCCTGCAGAACCCCGTGCTCTACACCCTGCTGTGGACCGTCGCCTTCCTCGCGGTGTTCGTGCCGCTGGCGGTGCGCCTCTACGGCCGGACGTCCAGCCGCTGAGCCGTAGCAGGATGGGCGCCGATGAGCGCCCTCGAGCACCCGACGGTCCCCAACCCCCTGGAGCAGTCCTCGCCGCTGCCGTTCGAGCTGCCACCGTTCGCCGACATCACGCTCGAGCACTGCCGCGAGGCGGTGCTGGCCGGGATGGCCGAGCAGCGGGCCGAGGTTGCGGCGATCACCGGCTCGGCGCAGCCGCCGACGTTCGCGGACACGGTCGTGGCGCTGGAGCGGTCCGGCCGGCTGCTGCGGCGGGCCGACGCCGTCCTGGGCAACCTCTCCTCGTCGCTGTCCACGCCGCGGCTGCGCGAGATCGAGCGGGAGCTCGCGCCGCTGCTGTCGGCGCACTCCGACGCGATCCGCCTCGACCCGGCCCTCTTCGCCCGCGTCGACGCCGTCCACGCCGGGCGGCTGGAGGCGGGCCTGGACCCCGAGTCGCTGCGGCTCGTCGAGCGATACCACCTGGACTTCGTGCTGGCCGGCGCGCGGCTCGACGACACCGGCCGGGCCCGGCTCACCGCGCTCAACGCGGAGCTGTCGCAGCTGTCGACGGCGTTCGCGCAGAACCTGCAGGCGGCCACGGAGGCCGCGGCCGTGCGGGTGACCGACGCCGGTGAGCTCGACGGGCTCGGCGAGGAGGAGGTGGCGGCCGCGGCACGGGCGGCCGCCGACCGCGGCCTGCCGGGGTACCTGCTGACGCTCGTGCTGCCGACCGGCCAGCCGCTGCTGGCGAAGCTGCGCGACCGCGACCTGCGCCGGCGGGTGTTCGAGGCGTCGGTGTCCCGGGCGTCGTCCGGGGAGCACGACAACGGGCCGGTGGCCGCGCGCATCGCGCGGTTGCGCGCCGAGCGGGCGCGGCTGCTGGGCTTCGACACGCACGCCGACCTGGTGCTGGCCGACCAGACCGCGGGCAGCGTGGCGGCGGTCGACGCGATGCTCGCCTCGATGGTCGGACCCTCGGTCGCCAACGCCCGGGCCGAGGCCGCCGTCCTCGCCGAGGCCGCGGCGGCCGACGGCGTCGAGCTGGCCGCCTGGGACTGGGCCTTCTACAGCGAGCGGGTGCGCGCCGAGCGGTACGCCGTCGACACCGCGGCGCTGCGGCCGTGGTTCGAGCTGGACCGCGTCCTCGTGGACGGCGTCTTCCACGCCGCCGAGCTGCTCTACGGCTTCCGCTTCACGCCGCGCCCCGACCTGGCCGGCTACCACCCCGACGTCCGGGTCTGGGAGGTCACCGACGCCACCGGCGCGGCCGTCGGCCTGTACCTGGGCGACTGGTTCGCCCGGGAGGGCAAGCGCGGCGGGGCGTGGATGAGCAGCTTCGTCTCCCAGTCACGGCTGCTGGACACCCGCCCGGTGGTGGTGAACAACCTCAACGTCACCCGCGCACCCGACGGGCAGCCGACCCTGCTCACCCTCACCGAGGTCGACACGCTGTTCCACGAGTTCGGCCACGCCCTGCACGCGCTCAGCTCGGCGGTCACCTACCCGCGCTTCGCCGGCACCGCCGTCCCGCGGGACTTCGTGGAGTTCCCCAGCCAGGTCAACGAGATGTGGGCGATGTGGCCGGAGGTGCGCGACCACTACGCCCGGCACGTCGGGACGGGGGAGCCGCTGCCCGGCGAGGTGGTGACCGCGCTCGACGCGGCGGCGCTGTGGGGCGAGGGGTTCGCCACCCTCGAGTACCTCGCGGCCACGCTGCTGGACCAGGCCTGGCACCGGATCACGCCGGAGACCGAGGTGGGCGACCCGGTGGAGTTCGAGCGCCGCGCGCTGGCGGCGGCGGGCGTCGCCTCCGACCTGGTGCCGCCGCGCTACCGGACGGCGTACTTCCAGCACGTCTTCGCCGGGGGCTACGCGGCCGGCTACTACTCCTACATCTGGTCGGAGGTGCTGGACGCCGACACCGTCGAGTGGTTCAAGGACAACGGTGGGCTGACCCGCGCCAACGGGGACGTGTTCCGGGAGCGGCTGCTCGCCCGCGGCGGATCGGTCGACCCGCTGGAGGCGTTCCGGGCCGTCCGCGGCCGGGATGCCGACCCGGGGCCGCTGCTGCGCCGCCGCGGCCTGGCGGCGTGACCCCTCGCCGCCGCGGTGTCGCCGGCTGACCCCTCGCCCTCGCGCCGTGGCGCGCCCGCGGTCGGGCCGCGGTCCGGGAGGTGGCGGGGCGTTGCGGGTGTTCCTCGTGCCTCGGCGGTCCTGCAGGACCCGCGACGCGCGAGGGACACCCGCAACGGGGTCGCCCGGCGGGCTCCTGCGGTCCTCCTCGTGCTCTCGCGGTTCTGCAGCGCCGCGAGAGCACGAGGAACACCGCACGAGCCGGCGGCGGGCCGGGGGCTCAGAGCCAGGGGAGCGAGAGCACCAGGTCCAGGTCGTCGGGGGCGGCGCCGTCACGGACCAGCCGGTTGGGCTGGCGGTGGCCGCACGCCGTGCAGCGGTGCACCACCTGCCAGCCCTTGCCCGACTTCTCCACCAGCCCGATCGGCTCCATGAGCTGGCGGCAGGTGCTGGCCCGGTCGCCGGGCAGGTCGTCGACGTGCAGCGACCACAGGCAGTACGGGCAGTGGTTGCGGTAGTGCCCGTCGGTGTTGGCGGGCACCGCGGCCCGGCAGTGCCCGCACTCGAAGCCGGTGTTCTCCGCCCGCCGGGAGCGGCGCACGGCGGGGCCCGTCAGGGGACGAAGGGCTCGACCGCGACGACGTCGACGGTGATGTCCCGGCCGTTGGGTGCCTGGTAGGTCACGGTCGCCCCGGGGGCGGCACCCATGATCGCCGCGCCGAGCGCCGACTCCGGCGAGTACACGGTCAGGTCCGTGGTGCCGGCGATCTCGCGGGAGCCCAGCAGGAACTTCTCGGTCTCGTCGTCGCCCGCGAAGCGGATCGTGATGACCGTGCCGGTGGTCGCGTGGCTGGCCTCGGTGGGGGCGTCGCCGACGGACGCCTTGCGCAGCAGGTCGGTGAGCTGCCGGATGCGGCCCTCCTGCTTGCCCTGCTCCTCCTTGGCCGCGTGGTAGCCGCCGTTCTCCTTGAGGTCGCCCTCCTCGCGGCGGGCGTTGATCTCGGCGGCCATGGCCGGGCGGTTCGCCACCAGCTGGTCGAGCTCGGCCTTCAGCCGGTCGTGGGCCTCCTGGGTCAGCCAGATGCCCTGCTCGTTCTCAGTGGGGGTGGTCACGCGGGGGTTCTCCTGGGACTCGGGTGCGACCGTCCGGACGGACGGCGCTCACGGGGTGATCCGCCAACCTAACACCGGGTGGCGACGTGGTGCAGGTTCCTTCGAGTAACCGGAACGTACCGGTCCGGAGAGTGACCCGCGGCACAGCACACCCGTCCGGGTGGCCCGGTCCCGCCGCCTCGTCCCCGGAGCGGGGGATGATGTCCCGGTGACCGACGCAGACCAGCTCCGGCTGCTCGCCGTGCACGCCCACCCCGACGACGAGTCGAGCAAGGGCGCCGCGACGATGGCCAAGTACGTCGCCGAGGGCGCCCGCGTCATGGTGGCCACGCTCACCGGCGGCGAGCGCGGCTCGGTGCTCAACCCGGCCCTGGACCGACCCGAGGTGTGGGAGCGGCTCCCGCAGATCCGCGCCGAGGAGATGGCGCGCGCCCGCGAGATCCTCGGGGTCGAGCAGGAGTTCCTCGGCTTCGTGGACTCCGGCCTGCCCGAGGGCGACCCGCTGCCGCCGCTGCCCGAGGGGTGCTTCGCGCTCGTGCCGACGGAGGAGGCCGCCGCCCCGCTGGTGGAGCTCATCCGCCGCTTCCGGCCGCACGTCGTCACCACCTACGACGAGCGCGGCGGCTACCCGCACCCCGACCACATCAAGACCCACGAGGTCTCGGTGCACGCCTTCGAGGCCGCCGGTGACCCCGACCGCTACCCCGAGCTGGGGGAGCCCTGGCAGCCGAGCAAGCTCTACTACCAGATGAGCTTCACGCTGCCCCGCACGCGGGCGCTGCACGAGGCGATCGTGGCCTCCGGCGGGGAGTCCCCGTACGCGGAGTGGCTGGAGAACTGGGACCCCGAGCAGGACATCTCCCACCGGGTCACCACCAAGGTGCCGTGCGCGGAGTACTTCGCCGTCCGCGACGCCGCGCTGATCGCGCACGCCACCCAGATCGACCCCACGGGCCGCTGGTTCGCCGTGCCGATGGACCTGCAGCAGCGCATCTGGCCGACCGAGGACTACGAGCTGGCCCGGTCGCTGGTCGACTCCCCGCTGCCCGAGGACGACCTGTTCGCCGGCATCCGCAGCGAGGTGACGGTCCGATGATCGACGTGTGGGCGGCCACGGACCAGGTCCCCGAGGACGTCGGCAAGTCCGGGCCCCTCGGCCTGCTGCTGCTGGTGCTCGGGCTGATCGCGGTCGCGTTCCTCGTCCGGTCGATGACCCGCCACCTCAAGCGGGTGCCGCGCAGCTTCGACCCCTCCCGGGAGCAGGAGGTCGTCGTCCCCGACACCGCCGAGGAGCTGCTCGAGCAGCGCCGCGGGCAGCCGGGGCAGGACGTGCTCGACACCCTGCGCCGCGCGCCCCGGGCGATCGAGCCGCCCCGGGACGGGGACCGGGGCGGCGGCTCCGCCGGCTGACCCCGTCACCTGCGCGCACCGGGCGCCGTCCGTGATCGGACGGCGCCCGGTGTCGTCTCACCAGGTGTGCGCGACGTCGACGACAAGCCGCGCGTCGTCGCCGGGGCCGTCGAGGACGAACACCCGGAACGGCAGCCGGGCGCGCACGCCGAGACCCAGGGTGGTGTGGCCCTCGAACGAGCCGCCCCACGCCACCTGGCGGAACGTGGTGTAGCCCGTCACGTCCACGACGCCGGGGACGTAGGTGGCGTCGCCGTCGGCGTCGTAGGCCGGTTCGGCGACGACGACCTGCAGGTCGGCGCCGCCGCTCAGCGGCACGGCCTCGCCCGAGCCGTCGGCGCGGAACTGCGGCACGTACTCCACCCGGTACCCCACGGCCGTGCCGGCCGCGCCGTCGATCACGACGACGAGCCGGTCATAGCAGTCGTGGCGCCCGGTGCGGACGTCGTCGACGGTGCCGGCGCCCCCGCCGGTCGCCGACTCGGGGAGGGAGCCCCAGACGGTGGTGCAGCCGGGGGTGGCGGAGGCGGGGGCGGCCAGCGCCGTGAGGGCGAGGACGGCCCCGCCGGTGAGGGCGGTGGCGAGGCGGACGGGGACACGGGACCGCGGGGACATGGCGACCTCCGAGGGGGTGGTGCGGACGACGGCAGAGTCCGCCGACACGCCCGGAGTGGACAAGGCCCGCCGTGGTGCAGGAGTGACGAAGCACCCGTCGCGGCGTTGGCGAGGTGCTGCCGCGGTGATCGCGCGGCCACGGCATGGAGCGGGCGACATCTGCCAGTGCCCCCGCCGCCGCTGTTCCGCGCGGGGCGAACGGCGGGAGGTGTCCCCGACGCCTAGTCCGGCTTACCGTGTAACTCCGTAATCATCTGAGGAGGTCCTCATGTACGGACAACGCTTCACGGACGCGGCGTCGGGTGCGGGCAGGGGTCCCTGGGGTCGCGGCCGCGGTCCCGGGCGCGGCCGCGGTCAGGACGCCCCGCCGCCCGTCGAGCGCACCGAGGTGGCCGGCTGGTTCGCCGGGCGGCTGCCCGACGGCTGGTTCACGGAGCCGGTGGAGCTGACGGTGGACCGCGACGAGATCACCGTCGTCGGCCGCCTGCCCGAGCCCGACGCGGGCGAGGGGGACCCGGCCGCCGCCCGGGCCGGCCGCATCGCCCGGTTCCGCGAGGACACCCGCACCCAGCGGATGGCGATCGCCGACGCCGCGCAGGAGCGCTACGGCCGGTCGGTGGCGTGGGGTGCGTCCTGCGGCGACGCCCGCGAGCTGTTCACCACCCTGTCGGTGCCGGTGATGACCCGGCTGCGCCAGCCCGAGCGGCTCGTGCTCGACACGCTCGTCGACGCCGGCGTCGCGCGGTCCCGGTCGGAGGCGCTGGCGTGGGCGGTCCGGCTGGTCGGCCGCAACGCCGACGCGTGGCTCACCGAGCTGCGCGACGCGATGACCGCCGTCGAGGAGGTCAGGGCGCGCGGACCGCGCGCCGACTGAGGCACCCTGGCCGGGTGACTCCTCCCTCGCCGGTCGAGCTGCTCCGCACCGCCTACGGCGGCCTCGTGGCGGTGCTGTCGGACCTCACGCCTGATGAGCAGTGGCGGCCCACCGGCTGCGCCGGCTGGACCCCGGTGGACCTGGGCTGGCACCTGCTGGCCGATGCCCGCCGGGGTCTGGTGGCGCTGTCCACGCCCGCCGCGGGGCCGGCGACCACGGACGCCGTCGGCTACTGGCGGGCCTGGCAGCCCGACGGCACCGACGCCGACCACGACCTGTGGGCGACCCGGGTGTCGGCGAGCGTGACCGGCGGGCTGGCGCCCATCCGGGACGCCCACGCCGAGACCACCGCCGCCGTGCTGGTCTCGGCCGGCCGGGTGGGCGGCGACGACCTCGTCGGCACCCAGGGGCACGTGCTGCGCGTTGCCGACCTGCTCTCCACGCTCGCGGTGGAGGCCGCGATCCACCACCTCGACCTGGTGGCGCACCTGGACCGGCCGGGCCCCGCCGCGGCGCCGCTGGCCGAGGTCCGCCGGGTGCTCGAGGGGCTGCTCGGGCAGCCGCTGCCGGCGGGGTGGGACGACGCCACGGCCGCCCGCCGCGGCACCGGCCGCCAGCCGCTGACCGACGCTGACCGGGCCGCGCTGGGCGCCGGGGCCGACCGCTTCCCGCTCCTCGGCTGACGCCGGGGACACTGGGGCGGTGAGCAGCGCCGTCGCCCCGCCGTCCGCCACCGACGTGCTGGTGGTCGGCGCCGGTCCCGCCGGGGCCGCGGCGGCCGCCTGGGCCGCGCGCGCCGGCCACGACGTCCTCCTCGCCGACGCCGCCGTCTTCCCGCGGGACAAGGCGTGCGGCGACGGTCTCACCCCCCGGGCGATCGCCGAGCTCGACCGGCTCGGTCTGGGGGACTGGGCGCGCTCGCGGGCCCGCAACCGCGGCCTGCGCGCCGCCGGCTTCGGCCGCACCTGGGAGCTGCCCTGGCCCGGCGGGGAGTTCCCCGACCACGGCAGCGCCGTGCCGCGCACCGAGCTGGACGCCCGCATCCGCTCCTGCGCGCTGGAGGCGGGGGCGACGCCGGTGGAGGGTGCCCGCGCCGTCGACGTCGAGCGCGACGGCGACCGGGTCACCGGCGTGGTGTTCGAGACCGGCGCCGGACCGGTGACGATCGGCTGCACGCGGCTGGTGGTCGCCGACGGCGTCCGCTCCACGCTCGGCCGGGTGCTCGGCCGGCAGTGGCACCGCGACACCGCCTACGGCGTCGCCGCCCGCGGCTACGTCACCTCCGGCCGGGCCGCCGACGAGTGGATCTCCTCGCACCTGGAGCTGCGCGGCACGTCCGGCGAGCTGCTCTCCGGCTACGGCTGGGTCTTCCCGCTGGGCGCCGCCGCCGGCGAGGTGAACATCGGCGTGGGCACCCTGGCCACCGCCCGCCGGCCCGCCCGCGTGCAGCTGCGGCCGCTGATGGAGGCCTACGCCGCGGCCCGGCGCGAGGACTGGCGGCTGGAGGGCCCGGTGCGGGCGCCCGCGTCGGCGCTGCTGCCCATGGGCGGGGCGGTCTCGGGCGTCGCCGGCCGGAACTGGGCGCTGGTCGGCGACGCCGCCGGCTGCGTCAACCCGCTGAACGGCGAGGGCATCGACTACGGCCTGGAGACCGGCCGGACCGTCGTCGACCTGTTCGGCGAGCCCGACTGGACCCACGCCTGGCCGGCCGTCCTGCGCGGCCACTACGGCCAGGCGTTCTCCATCGCCCGCCGGCTGGCGGGCCTGCTCACCGTGCCGCGCTTCCTGCCCGCCGCCGGGCCGGTCGGCATGCGCTCGCGTGCCCTCATGACCATCGCCCTGCGGGTGATGGGCAACCTCGTCACCGAGCACGACCGGGACGCCGTCGCGCGGCTGTGGCGCGCCGCCGGCCGGGGCTCGACCCGGCTGGACGAACGCGCCCCGTTCAGCTGAACGGCGAGTTGTAGACCGCGAAGTAGACGGCGATGTAGTGGCAGACGGCCGCGACGATCGTCATCGCGTGGAAGACCTCGTGGTACCCGAAGACGCCGGGCCACGGGTTGGGCCGCTTGATGCCGTAGGCCACGCCGCCCAGGGTGTAGAGCACCCCGCCGGCGGCCAGCAGCACCAGCGACGCGACCCCGGCGATCTGCAGGATGTCGGTCAGGATGAAGACGGCGACCCAGCCCAGGCCGATGTACAGCGGGACGCCGAGCCAGCGCGGCGCCGTCGGCCAGGTCAGCTTCAGCGAGACGCCGGCGATCGCGCCCGCCCACACGATGGCCAGGATCCAGTAGCCGGCCGGCTGGTCGACCGCCAGCAGCGCGAACGGCGTGTAGGTGCCGGCGATGAACAGGAAGATCATCGAGTGGTCGAGCCGCTTCATGACCTTCCAGCCGCGCGGTGACCAGCGGCGGCGGTGGTACAGCGCGCTGATGCCGAACAGGCCGCAGATGGTCAGGCAGTAGACGGCGACGGAGAAGCCGGCCCGGGCACCCTGCACCGCGGCGAGCGGGATGAGGACCGCGCCGGCCGCGATCGCGCCGAAGAACGCGAACAGGTGCAGCCAGCCGCGCAGGCGGGGACGGGTGTCGGGGTGGTCCCAGTCGTCGTCGGCGAAGTCGTCGGCGGTCCAGGTGCGCTCGACCTGCTCGCCCTCGGCCGCGACGGTGGCCACCGCCGGGCCGCGGGGCGCCTCGATCTCGGCGCCGTCCGCCTCCACCCGCACGCGCTCACGGTCAGGGGGAAGGGCGCTCATGGACCGAGGTTACGGACCCGCGGCCCCGCCCCGCACGGGCTGGCGACTGTGAGCTGCGCGGCCCAGCGCGCCGGGCCCCCCGCCGCGAGGGCGGGCCCCCGGGCGGGTCACTAGGGTGACCGCCGTGGGGGTGCGTCAGTTCGTTCGCGACGTCCTGACCCAGGTCTACGAGCGACGGCTGGCCCGGGCCCTGGACGGCGCCGACACCCCGCGGCACGTCGGCGTGATCGTCGACGGCAACCGCCGGTGGGCGCGCTCGATCGGCCTCGAGGACCCCAACGCCGGGCACCGCCGCGGCGCCGACCGGATCGCCTCGCTGCTGGGGTGGTGCGACGAGACCGGCGTCGAGGTGGTGACGCTCTTCCTGCTGTCCACCGACAACCTCTCCCGCCCCGAGCCGGAGCTGCTGCCGCTGCTGCGGATCATCGAGGGCGTCGCGGAGGACCTGTCCGCCCCCGACCGGCGGTGGCAGCTGCGCCCGGTCGGTGCCCTGGAGCTGCTGCCGGCCGAGACCGTCGCCGTCCTGAAGCAGGCGGAGGAGGCCACCCGGGACCGTCCCGGGACGTCGGTGAACCTGGCCGTCGGCTACGGCGGGCGGCGCGAGATCGCCGACGCCGTCCGCTCGCTGCTGGCCGAGCACGCCTCGCGCGGGACGTCGCTGGAGCAGCTGGTGGAGATCCTCGACGTCGAGCACATCGCCGAGCACCTGTACACCCGCGGGCAGCCCGACCCCGACCTGGTGATCCGCACCAGCGGGGAGCAGCGGCTGTCGGGGTTCCTGCTGTGGCAGACCGCGCACTCCGAGTTCTACTTCACCGACGTCTACTGGCCCGAGTTCCGCCGCGTCGACTTCCTGCGCGCGCTGCGGGCGTACTCGGCCCGGCACCGCCGCTTCGGCGGCTGAGAGGATCGCCGGCATGAGCCCCGCCCAGGCCGACCCCGCCCTCGAGTACGTCCGGCTGGGGCTGCGCTTCGACCGCCTGGAGAGCGGGTTCGTCGACGCCTACACCGGTGACCCGCGGGTCCGTGCCGCCGTCGAGGACGAGCCGGCGCCCACCCCGCAGGGGCTGCGCGACCAGGCGCGGGCCCTGCTGCGCGAGCTGGACTCCGCCGGGCTGCCGGCCGACCGCACCGAGTTCCTGCGCGGCCAGCTCACCGGCCTGGAGTGCAGCGCGCGGAAGATGAGCGGCGAGCCGGTGACCTTCCGCGACGAGGTGCGCAGCTACTTCCAGGTCGACGTCGAGCTGGGGGACCCGGCCGACTACGCCGCCGCGCACGCCGAGCTGGCCGAGCTGCTGCCGGGCCCGGGGACCCTCGTCGAGCGCTACGCCGCACACCGCCGCCGCGAGGAGTGCCCGCCGCAGCGGCTGGAGGTGGCGGTGCAGGCCCTGTCGAGCGCGCTGCGCGACCGGGTGCGCGCCGGCTACGGGCTGCCGGAGGTCGAGACGGTCCGCTACGAGGTCGTCACCGACAAGCCCTGGTCGGGCTTCAACTACTACGAGGGCGGCTACCGCTCGCGGGTCGCGATCAACGCCGACCTGCCGCACCGGCTCAGCCAGCTGCCGCACCTGGTGGCGCACGAGTCCTACCCCGGCCACCACACCGAGCACTGCCGCAAGGAGCAGGGCCTGGTCGAGCGGGCCGGCCGCCTCGAGCACACGGTCTTCCTGGTCAACACCCCCGAGTGCCTCATGGCCGAGGGGCTGGCCGACCTGGGCGTCCAGGCCGCGATCGGCGACGGCTGGGGGCCGTGGGCGGCCGACGTGCTCGGTGACCTCGGACTGCGCTTCGACGGCGGGCTCGCCGAGCGGATCGCCGCGGCCGCGGCGCCGCTGAACCGGGTCCGCCAGGACGCCGCCCTGATGCTGCACGACCGCGGCGCCGACCCCGACGAGGTCGTCGCCCACCTGCAGCGGTGGTCGCTGGTCGGCGAGGAGCGGGCCCGCCAGCAGCTGCGCTTCCTCACCCACCCCCTGTGGCGGGCCTACATCACCACCTATGTGGAGGGGTTCGAGCTGCTCGCCGGGTGGCTCGACGCCCGCCCGGCGGAGCAGACCGTCGCCGACCGGTTCCTCCGCCTGCTCGACGAGCCGCTCACGCCGGCCGCCGTCGCCGGCGAGCTGCAGACCGCCTGAGCCCGTGGCGCGGCGCAGCCCCGGCGAGGCCCGGTTCCTCGGCCTCTGGACGGCGGGCTGCCTGTTCGTGCTGCTGGTGGCGGGCCTGCTGTGGGTCGGGGACCTCGCGCTGCAGTGGCCGGTGCTGCTGGTGCCCGCGCTGTGGGCGCTGGTCGCCGTCCGGCCCCGCCGCTCCGCCGTCCCGGCCCGGCCGTCGCGGGCCGCCTCGCCGGCCGCGGACGACGGGTGGCCGGCGACCCGGGAGGCCCCGGCGCTGCCGCCGCCCCCGGGCCCGTGTCGCCGGGAGGGGTGAGCGCGCCGCCGGTGGCCTGCCGGGCGGGCGGGCCGGCCGGGCAGAGTGGGTGCCGTGTCGACGACCCGGTTGCTGCTGCTGGGGGCCGTGCGGATCTTCCAGCCCGTCCACGGCTACCTGCTGCGCCGCGAGCTGCTGAGCTGGCACGTCGAGGAGTGGGCGCACGTGCAGCCCGGGTCGATCTACTCGGGGCTGCGGACGCTGGTGAAGCACGGGCTGGTCGACGAGCTCCCCGGTGAGCCGGTCTCCTACCGGCTCACCCCCGACGGGCAGGTCGAGTACGACCGGATGCTGCGTGCCGCGCTGCGCCAGCCCGAGCCGGGGGACCCCAGCCGCCTGCTGGGCGGGCTGTGCTTCGTGACGACGCTCCCGCGCGACGAGGTGCGCGAGGCGTTGCGCGCCCGCGACCTGGTGCTGCAGGCGACGATCTCGGGGCTGGACTCCTCCGTGCGCGGCGTCGAGACCTCGCGCCTGTCGCCGGCCAGCACCGTGGAGATGTTCCACGTCACCCGGGCGTGGGTGGAGGGGGAGCGGGCGTGGGTGCGCGACCTGTGCGCGCGCATCGACGCGGGCCACTACCGCTTCGCCGGCGAGGGCCCCGGGCCTGACCTGCCGGTCGACGGGGTGTGGCCACCGGCGGTGCTGGAACGCCCTTGACGCTGCCGTAGTCAAACTTGAACACTGCGGGTGTGATCCACGCCCGCGGCCTGGCCCGCACCTTCCGCAGGAAGAACCAGGAGGTCCACGCCGTCACCGGGGTGGACCTCGACGTGGCGGCCGGCGAGATCGTCGGCTTCCTCGGACCCAACGGCGCCGGCAAGACGACGACGCTGCGCATGCTCACCACCCTGCTCACCCCCACCGCCGGCACGGCCACCGTCGCCGGGTGCGACCTGGTCGGCGACCCGGTCGGCGTCCGGCGGCGGATCGGCTACGTCTCGCAGACCGGCTCCACCGCGCCCGAGGCGCGAGCCGGCGAGGAGGTCGTCGACCACGCCCGGCTGTACGGGCTGGGCACCGCCGAGGCCGTCGCCCGCGGCCGGCAGCTGTTCCGCGACCTGGACCTCGACGGCCTCTGGGAGCGCCCGCCCAAGGCCATGTCCGGCGGCCAGCGCCGCCGGCTCGACATCGCCATGGGCCTGGTGCACGACCCCGGGCTGGTCTTCCTCGACGAGCCGACCACCGGCCTGGACCCGCAGGCCCGGGCCAACCTGTGGGAGCACGTCCGCGGGCTGCGCGACGACCGCGGGACGACGGTCTTCCTCACCACCCACTACCTCGACGAGGCCGACGCGCTCTGCGACCGGATCCTCGTCATCGACCGCGGCGCCATCGTCGCCACCGGGACGCCCGACGAGCTCAAGTCCCAGGTCGGCGGCGACGTGCTCACCGTGACGGCCGCCGACCCGGCCCGCGCCGCGGACGTCGCCCGGCTGGTCGCCGCGCTGCCGGGGGCGGAGACGCCGCAGGTGGACGGCGCCCGCGTGGTCGGCCGGGTGCCGGCGGGCGGCCGCGCGCTGGTCGGCCTGGTCCGCGACCTGGACGCCGCCGGCATCGACGTCGCCGGGGTGGAGAGCCGCCGGCCCAGCCTGGACGACGTCTTCCTCGGCCTCACCGGCCGCTCCCTGCGCGAGGAGGGCGCCTCCGCGGCCGCCCCGCAGGAGGTGCCGGCGTGAGCACCCTCGCCCGCGACACCTGGACCGTCTTCGCCCGCGCCACCCGCCTGTCGCTGCGCAACCCGGCGTGGGTCGTCATCGGCCTGCTGCAGCCGATCCTCTACATCGTGCTGTTCGGGCCGCTGCTCGAACCGCTGGCCGGCCGGCTGGGGTCGGGCAACGCCTACCAGCTGTTCGTCCCGGGCATCCTCGTGCAGCTGGGCATCTTCGGCGCGCTGTTCGTCGGGTTCGGCCTGATCGCCGAGTACCGCGCCGGGGTGGTGGAGAGCCAGCGGGTCACCCCCGCCAGCCGGACGGCGCTGCTGCTGGGCCGCGTGCTGCGCGACGTCGTCGTCCTGCTCGTGCAGGGCCTGCTGCTGGTGCTGGTGTCCATCCCGCTCGGGCTGCGGGCGCCGCTGCTCGGCGTGGTGCTCACCCTGGTACTCGTCGCGCTGCTGGGGGCCGCGTTCGCCTCGACGTCCTACGCGCTCGCGCTGACGCTCAAGAGCGAGGACGCGTTCGCGCCGCTGCTCAACGCCTTCGTGCTCCCGGTGCTGCTGCTGTCGGGGATCCTGCTGCCGATGTCGCTGGCGCCGGGGTGGCTGCAGGCGGTCAGCGACGTCGTCCCGATCAAGCACGTCGTGGAGGGGACCCGGTCGCTGTTCCTGGGCGACTACGGGGCCGCGGACGTGTGGTGGGGCGTCGGGCTGACCGCCGCGCTGGCCGCGCTGGGCTGGGTGTTCGGGGTGCGCCGGTTCCGGCGGGAGACCGGCTGAGCCGGGTGGTGCGGCTGGGGCTCCCTTTCGGGGGACACGTGGTCTGCCCGACACGTTCCCGTCACCTCCCCGGCCTAGCGTCCGGGGTGGACGGCGGGGTTCCCCCCGGCGTCCACGGGAGGCCCGGTTGGTGCTGACGAGTTCGTCGACCAGGGGGGCCGGTACCCGGCCCCTGCGCCGGGGCCCGGCCACCTTCGAGCAGGGGTGCGCTGCGCACCCCACGGGAGCCGACACGTGACCACTCGCCGCCGCACGTTCGTCCTCGACACCTCCGTCCTGCTCTCCGACCCGGGCGCGCTGCGCCGGTTCGGCGATTCCGACGTGGTGCTCCCGCTGGTCGTCATCGGGGAGCTCGAGGACAAGCGGCACCACCCGGAGCTGGGGTGGTTCGCCCGGCAGGCCCTGCGCATCCTCGACGACCTGCGCCTGGCGCACGGGCGGCTGGACGCGCCGGTGCCCATCGGCGACGAGGGCGGCACCCTGCACGTGGAGCTGAACCACAGCGACCCGTCGGTGCTGCCGGCCGGCTTCCGCAACGACAGCAACGACAGCCGGATCATGGTGGTGGCGCTCAACCTGGCGGCCGAGGGCCGCGACGTCTGCCTGATCACCAAGGACGTGCCGCTGCGGGTCAAGGCGGCCGCGGTCGGCCTGGACACCGACGAGTACCGGGTCGTGGAGGCCGTGGACGCCGGCTGGACCGGCATGACCGAGCTGTCCCTGGACGACGCGGAGCTCGACGCGCTGTACGAGGCGGGGGAGACCTTCGTGCCCGCCGCGGCCGAGCTGCCCTCGCACACGGGGCTGGTGCTGCTCAGCTCGCGCGGTTCCGCGCTGGGGCGGGTCACCCCGGACAAGCAGGTGCGCCTCGTGCGCGGTGACCGCGAGGCGTTCGGGCTGCACGGGCGGTCGGCGGAGCAGCGCGTGGCGCTGGACCTGCTGCTCGACCCGGAGATCGGCATCGTCTCCCTCGGCGGCCGGGCGGGCACCGGCAAGTCGGCGCTCGCGCTGTGCGCCGGGCTGGAGTCGGTGATGGAGCGGCGGGCGCACAAGAAGGTCGTGATCTTCCGGCCGCTGTACGCCGTCGGCGGGCAGGAGCTGGGGTACCTGCCGGGCAGCGAGGGCGAGAAGATGTCGCCCTGGGCGCAGGCGGTCTACGACACCCTCGGGGCGCTGGTCTCCCCGGCGGTGACCGACGAGATCGCCTCCCGCGGGCTGATCGAGGTGCTGCCGCTCACCCACATCCGCGGGCGGTCGCTGCACGACTCGTTCGTCATCGTCGACGAGGCGCAGTCGCTGGAGCGCGGCGTGCTGCTGACCGTGCTGTCGCGGCTGGGGTCGGGGTCGCGGGTCGTGCTCACCCACGACGTCGCGCAGCGGGACAACCTCCGCGTCGGCCGGCACGACGGCATCGCCGCGGTCATCGAGGCGCTGAAGGGGCACCCGCTGTTCGCGCACGTGACCCTGACCCGCTCGGAGCGCTCGCCGATCGCCGCCCTGGTGATTGAGATGCTGGAGGACCTGCCCCTCTGACCCGCCGTCCTGCTGGCTCTTGCGGTGTTCCTCGTGCTCCTGCGGTCCTGCAGCACCGCGCAGGCGCGAGGAACACCGCAAGAGCGCGGGTCAGCGGCGTCGACGGCCGCGGGCGAAGGCCCGGAGCAGCCTGTCGCCGACCGTCCGCGGGGAGTCGAGGTCCGGCCAGGTCCACCGGGCGACCTCCCGGCCGGCGTCGCGCACGTCGTCCTCCCGGACCTTCTCCGCGAAGACCGCGTCGCCGGGGGCCTGGCCGGGTCGCAGCAACCGGCCGTACTTGATGCGGCCGTCGAACTCGGCGACCGTCCGCTCGTCCTCCCAGCCGAAGTCGCAGAACCCGATGCGTGAACCGTCGGTGCGCCAGACCTCCACCTGGAGGTCCGGCGCGGGGAGCCCGAGCCGGTGGATCAGCACGCGGCTGCGGCTCTCGCCGACACTGCCGCTGCGGGCATCGGCGAAGTCGACGACCCGGGCCGCGCGACGGGTCCCGGGGACCGGCCCCATGAGCGCCAGGCGGGCCCGCAGTTCCTCCCTGGTGGTGAGTCCCCGACCGAGGGCGTCGTCCGCGAGGACGACGGCGGACTCGAACGGCACCGTCCGTGCCAGGTCGAGCACGGTCCGCGTCACGTCGGTGACAGGGACGTCGTCCACCACGGCCACCTCGTCGTCGGGCAGGCGGGCCAGGTGGAGGTGCACCCGGGCGCTGCCGCTGCCGGCCGAGCCCGGCCGTCGGGTCACGTGCAGCCGCCGCGCGGGCACCCGCCAGAGGGGCAGGCCGTGCAGGAGTGCCGCGGAGGTGTGGCTGACGACGCCGGGCACCCGCAGGCCGGCCATCGTCGCGGTGATCCGCAGGCGGTCGTCCGGGAGAGTGTCCGGTTCGACGTAGGCCCCTCGCTGGAGGCGGACGAGCTCCCGACGCCGCACCATGCGGGCCAGCTCGTCATCGGAGAGGCCCTGTGCGAGGGCGGCCGGGCGCAGCAGCGGGGGGATCGGACGATCGGACATCACACGAGCCTGGGGAGCCCCGGGCCCCGCTGGTGGACCTCGCCCGGATCTGTGGACAGCGTGCGACCGCTCTTGCGGTGTTCCTCGTCCTCCTGCGGTGCTGCAGGACCGCAGGAGGACGAGGACAACCGCAGGAGCGGGGGGTGCGGGGCCGGAGCCGGGCGAGCCGCGTCGGGTCAGGGAGTGGGGGCGGTCTCCGTGTCCGTGGCGGACGACGGCGCGTCGTGCGCCCCGTCGGGACGACCGGACCCCCCGCGCGGGCGGGCGACGGCGGTCAGCAGCGCCACCACCGCCCAGGCCGCCCCGAGGCACCAGGGCAGCCGGGCCAGCACGTCGTCGGGCGTCAGGTCGCCACGCAGGCCCATGGCGAGCACCGGCAGGGCCAGCACGAGGGCCAGGCCCAGCACCTCCCAGCGCAGCGGGCTCATGCCTCGACGGTCTCCAGTCGCTCACAGAGCAGCGAGGCCCAGCGGTGCGCGGTGGCCCGCGCGCCGTCCAGCAGCGCGACCGGGACGCCGGCGCGGGAGAGCACCGCGGCCGGGTCGGTCGTCAGGTCGGTGTCCTGGACCATCAGGGCGTCGACCCGGGGGAGGGCGTCCAGCCAGGAGCTGAGGTCCTCGGCCTTGCGGGTGGCCTCGACGACGGCCCACACCGCCGACGGCGCCCAGATCGCGAGCATCTGCTCCAGCCAGGTGCGGCCGCCGGCGCGCAGCGGGGCGTCCACCGCGACGATCGTCGTCTCGCCGGCCTGCAGGGACTCCTGCTTGCGCTCCATGGCGGTGTCGACCGACGCGATGCGGCTGGCGTGCGGCACCAGGTTGGCCAGGTCGCCGCGGCTGGCCCACTGCAGCCGGTCGCCGTCCAGGCGCAGGGAGGCGGCCAGCGACCGGGCCGCGGCGAGGGTCTCCGCGCCGGGACCGACCACGAGCAGCACCTCGCCGGGCCCGGTGGGCACCGCGGGCGCGGCCGGCAGCTTGGCCAGGACGCGGGTCAGCGCGGCGTAGGTGCCGGTCGCGGCGATGTCGGCGGCGAACCCGCCGCCCAGCAGCGCCTCGGGCAGACCGAGCGCGCGCAGCCGGTTGACGACGCCGACGGCCTCGATCATCCGCGGGTCGACCATGCCGCCGGCCGGCACCAGGCCGCCGGGACGCTCGCGCACCGAGGTGACGACGACGGGACCGCCGCCCGTCCGCGTGCCGCCACCGGACACCGGCAGCGGGGTGACCGTGGCCAGCCCCTGCGGCGCACGCGACGACGCGACGCGGGCGACGGCCTGGCCGGGCACCGGCGGCAGGCGCCGCGGCGGCGGGACCGGCGGGCGCCCGCCCAGCAGCGGCGGCACGGCCACCTGCGCGCCGGGGACGGGCGGCGGCAGCAGCGACAGCGGGGGCAGGATCGCCGTGGCGTCCAGCGGCAGGGGCGCGGGGTCGCTCGCGGTCGGCGCGAGGACGTCGTCCACGACCTCCCACTCGTCGGACTCCGTGGCGCCCTCGACCCAGGCCTGGGCGCCGGTGCCCGCGCGCAGCGCCGGCCGCTGGGAGGCGTTGGACAGCACGCCGCGCAGGATGTCGGTGAGGACGTCGTCGGAGGTGTCGTGCGCCAGCGCGGCGCGCAGCACCTCGGCGATGGCCTCCTCCCGGACGGTGGCGGGGCCGGCGACCTCGGGCCCGGCGAGCCACTCGGGGGTGCCCGACGCGTCCACGGGGACGGCGAACTCGACCGTGATCGGCTCGGCCAGGCGGGCGGCCTCGCGCTCGGCGGCGACCCGGCCGGCCTCGGCGGCCGCGGCCTGCTCGGCCAGGAGGCGGGCGGCCTCGCGCTCGGCGACCAGGCGGGCGGCCTCGCGCTCGGCGGCGAGACGCGCCGCTTCCTGCTCGGCGGCGACCCGCGCGGCCTCCTCTGCGGCGACGCGGGCGGCCTCGGCCTCGGCGGCGATCCGTGCGGCCTCCTCCGCGGCGGCGCGCTCGGCGGCGATCCGCGCAGCCTCCTCGGCGGCCAGGCGGGCGGCCTCGGCCTCGGCGGCGACCCGCGCGGCCTCCTGCTCGGCGGCGACGCGCGCGGCCTCGGCCTCGGCGGCCAGACGGGCCTCCTCGGCCTCCGCGGCGATCCGGGCCTGCTCGGCCTCGGCGGCGAGACGGGCCTCGGCGGCCAGACGGGCCTGCTCGGCCTCGGCGGCGAGGCGGGCGGCCTCCGCCTCGGCGGCGAGGCGGGCGGCCTCGGCCTCGGCGGCCTGGCGTGCGGCCTCCTCGGCGGCCTGCTTCTCCGCGGCGGCCCGCTCGCGGGCGATCCGCGCGGCCTCGCGCTGCGCGGCGATCCGCGCGGCCTCCTGCTCGGCGGCCAGGCGCGCAGCCTCGGCGCGCTCGGCGGCGGCGCGCTCCGCGGCCGCCTTGTCGGCGGCGGCCCGCTCGACCGCGGCCAGCGCAGCGGCGAGCCCGGCACCGGCGGGGGCCGGTGCCCGGCGCGCGGGCCGCGCCGTCGACCGGGCGGCACGCGCCGGGGTCGCGGTGGCCACGGCCTCCTCGACGGCCGCGCGGACCTCGGCGTCGTCGCTGACGACCTGGGCGAGCGCGGAGGTGAACGGCGACGGGACGGCCGGCTCGGGCAGCTCGGCGTCGGCGGGGGTCACCGGCGGGCGGGTCGCCGCACCGGTCCGGGTGCGCGCAGCGGCGGTGCGCGTCCCGGTGGTGCCCGGCGCGGCCGCGGGGGTGCCCCGGCCGGCGGGGGCGGCGTCCCGAGCGGCCGACGCGGCGGTCGTGCGGCCGGCGGCCGCCGCCCGGGCGAAGCTGGCCCGCGAGTAGACGTCGACCTCGGGGGACTCGCCGGCGCCGGAGCCGAGCAGCCCCGCCAGCTCGTCGACCGGGTCGGGCCGGGACGCGCGGGTGGCGGCCGGCCGGCGGGCCGGCTCGCGGTCGGCGAACCGGTCCTCGGCGAACCGGTCGTCCCGGCTCAGCGCGGCCTCGATGCGGCGGCGCGAGTCCGACAGCGGCGCGGGCTCCCGGCGACGCGGCTGCACCTCCTCGACCTCGGCGACGTAGCGCTCGCTGGCGAAGAAGCCCAGCACCCCGCCGCTGCGCGTCTTGCGGACGGCGACGACGCGGGCGGACGAGCCGTACTTCTCCTTCGCCGCGGCGATGGCACCCTCGCGGGTGGCGGCCTCAACGGATGGCAACGGCACCGTTCACCACTCCCAGTGACTCGATCTGGGCCGTCCGGGAGACCTCCGAGTAGGAGATCACCGGCAGCCGGGGCAGGACCTGGCGCATCAGGCGGGCCAGCGCCGCCCGGACCTGGGGGGAGCACACGAGCACCGGGGACAGGCCGTGGCGTTCGGCGTCCTCCAGCAGCCCGGAGCACCCGGTGACGAGCGCGTCGACGGAGCCGGCGTCCAGCGCCAGCACCTGACCGCCGTCGCTCTGGCGGACCGACTCGAGCAGGCGCTGCTCGAAGGCCGGGTCGAGCGTGAGCACGTGCAGCCGCTCGTCGGGGGTGACGTAGGGGTGGCTGATCGCGGCGCCCAGCGCGGCGCGGACGGCCTCGACCAGCCCGTCGAGCTCGGTCGACGTCCGCGCCCGCACCGACAGCGCCTCGAAGATGCGCACCAGGTCGCGGATCGAGACGTTCTCGGCCAGCAGCGCGTGCAGCACCCGCTGGATCTCCCCGAGCGTGAGCAGCGAGGGGGTGAGCTCCTCGACGACGATCGGGTGGCTGCGCTTGACCATCTCCACGAGCAGCTTGACGTCCTCCCGGCCCAGCAGCTCGGCGGCGTTCTGCCGGACGACCTCGGCCAGGTGGGTGGTGATGACCGACGAGCGGTCGACCACGGTCGCGCCGGCCATCTCGGCCTGCCGCTGCAGCTCCGCGGGCACCCACTTGGCGGCCAGCCCGAACACGGGCTCGCGGGTGGGGCGGCCGGGCAGCCCGTCCAGGCCGTCCCCGATGGCCAGCACGGTGCCGGCGGGGGAGGAGCCCTTCGCGGCGGGGACGCCGTTGAGCCAGATGACGTACTGCGAGGAGGGCAGGTCGAGGTTGTCGCGGGTGCGGACCAGCGGGATGACCAGGCCGGTCTCCATGGCGACCTTGCGGCGCAGCGCCTTCACGCGGTCGAGCAGGTCGCCGCCGCGGCTGGAGTCGACCAGGTCGACCAGGTCGAAGGCGACCTCGAGCTCCAGCGGGTCGACCCGCATCTTCTCGGCGATGGCCTCGGGGGAGTCCGGGCGGGGCCCCTCCTCGCCGGGCACCGCGACGTCGGCGTCCTCGTCGACGTCGGGCGTCTCCTGCATCCGCGAGGCGAGGAACAGGAACAGGCCGCCGATGAGCAGGAACGGCAGCTTGGGCAGGCCGGGGATGAGGCACAGCGCGATGGCGGCGCCGCCGGCGATCCGCACGGGCTGCTTGAAGCGGCCGAGCTGGGCCAGCA
This sequence comes from Blastococcus sp. SYSU D00695, assembly GCF_054050555.1. Lineage (NCBI taxonomy): Bacteria > Bacillati > Actinomycetota > Actinomycetes > Geodermatophilales > Geodermatophilaceae > Blastococcus > Blastococcus sp. SYSU D00695. The sequence continues at coordinate 44,362 of NZ_JBJGZP010000011.1, forward strand.
GGTCCGAGCCCATGTCGCCCTCGCTCGCGGAGCGGGTGACGATGATGCCGGTCGCGGTGGACAGCAGCAGCGCGGGGATCTGGGAGACCAGGCCGTCGCCGACGCTGAGCAGCGAGTAGGTCTCGACGGCGTCGCCGGGGCTCATGCCGTTCTGCATGACGCCGATCGCGAAGCCACCGATCAGGTTGATCAGCGTGATGATGATGGCCGCGATGGCGTCGCCCTTGACGAACTTCGATGCACCGTCCATCGACCCGTAGAAGTCCGCCTCGGCGGTGACCTCGGCCCGGCGCTTGCGCGCCTGCTTCTCGTTGATCAGGCCGGCGTTGAGGTCGGCGTCGATGGCCATCTGCTTGCCGGGCATCGCGTCGAGGGTGAAGCGGGCGCCCACCTCGGCCACGCGGCCGGCACCGTTGGTGATGACGACGAACTGGATGATCGTCAGGATCACGAAGATCACGAGACCGACGATGAGCGAGCCGCTGATCACGAAGTGACCGAAGGCCTCGATCACCTTGCCGGCGAACCCGTCGCTGAGCACGAGCCGGGTGGACGACACGTTGAGCGCCAGCCGGAAGAGCGTCGCGATGAGGATCAGCGACGGGAAGACGGCGAAGTCCAGCGGCCGCTTGATCTGCATCGCGACCAGCAGGATCAGCAGCGACGCGGTGATGTTCAGGCCCAGCAGGACGTCCAGCACCGCCGACGGCAGCGGCACGACCAGCATGAGGACGATGGCCACGACGCCGATCGGGACGGCGGCCCTGCTCATGCCTCTCACGGCACGAACATCGGCAGTTCCAGTCGAACCGGGACGGGGATGCGGCTCGTCCGCCCCACCCGCACCCCTGGTCCCGGGCAGCCCTCAGCGGCACAGGCGTCGCAGCGCGCGGGGGCGCGGACGACGGCTGCGCGGGGGCTCGCCGGGACGGGGAGTCAGGACGCCGCGGGCAGCCTCCTGCGGCCGGCCCTCGGCAGCCCGTCGACGTCGGGCGCCTCGAAGCCCGGGCGGTGGAACCCGCCCCGGACCCCGCGGGTGCCCAGCTGCATGACGAACGCGAGCACCCGGGCCACCGCGGTGAACAGCTGCGGCGGCACCTCCTGCCCGATCTCGCAGGAGGCGTGCAGGGCCCGCGCCAGCGGGATGTCCTGGACCATCGGCACCCGGTGCTCGGTGGCCTTGTCGCGCAGCTTGGCCGCGACCAGGTCGGCGCCCTTGGCCACGACCCGCGGCGCACCCTTCTCCGGGTCGTACTTGAGCGCGACCGCGACGTGGGTGGGGTTGACCAGCAGGACGTCGGCCTGGGCGACGTCGGACATCATCCGGTTGCGCGACATCGCCAGCGCCGTCGAGCGCCGGTGCGCCTTCTGGTGCGGGTCACCCTCGGACTGCTTGTTCTCCTGCTCGATCTCGTAGCGGCTCATCTTGAGCTGCTTCATGGTCTTCATGCGGACGATCACGTAGTCGGCGATCGCGATGACGAGGCCGGTGACGGCGACGACGCGCAGCATCAGCACCGCCGAGTCGGTGAAGGTCGAGACGACCGCCGACAGCGGCAGGGCCCCGGCGGAGGACACCAGCGTCATCGCCTTGTCGCTGGTGAGGACGACGACGGCGCCCAGCGCGGCCGTCTTGATGACCGCCTTGGCCGCCTCCCACAGGCCCTGCGTGCCGAACATCCGCTTCACCCCGGGCAGCGGGTTGAGCTTCTTGAGCGTCGGCTTGATGCCCTTGGCCGACACCGTGACCCCGCCCTGGGCCGCCGACGCCACCAGGCCCACGACCATGAGCCCGACCGCGGCGGGCATGAGGGTGGACAGGAACGCCGACAGCGCCCGGCCCAGCAACGCCGTGACGCGGGCCGGCTGCGGGTCCGACATCACGGCGCCGACCTGCACGAACAGCTCGCCGACGGTGTCGTAGGCGTTGCCGACGAGCATCGGCATCAGCACGCTGGCCGCCGCCACCCCGGCCCACGTCCCCAGTTCCTGGGTCCGTGGGATCTGCCCTTCCTTGCGGGCGTCCTTGAGTTTCTTGGGTGTCGGCTTCTCGGTCTTCTCCCCACCGGGACCGTCCTTGGCCACTAGCTCACCCCCTCACCCGGGAGGCGCGGCCGGCTCGGGGCGGCCATCAGCCGCTCCTCAGCGAGACGATCGCGCGGGTGGCCTGCTCGAGCAGCGCGTCGAGGGCCGGGGGCAGCAGCGGGAAGGTCAGCCCCAGCAGGGCCAGCGTGAGCATGATCTTCACCGGGAAGCCGATCGCGAAGATGTTCAGCGCGGGCGCGGCCCGGGACAGCAGCGCGAGGGCGACGTCGGCCAGCAGCAGCACCGCGACCATGGGCCCGGCGATCTGCAGCGCGGCGAGGAACATCATCGACAGCGCGGTGAGCAGCACCTCGCCGAGGTGGTCGGTGGGCACCCCGCCGCCGACGGGCAGCCCCTCGTAGGAGGTCGCGAAGCCCCGGACGATCATCATGTGCCCGCCGCTGGTGAACAGCAGCGCCGTCGCCAGCAGGTAGTGCAGCCGGCTGATCACCCCGGAGCTGTTCATCGACAGCGGGTCGAACGCCGGCTGCAGCGAGAAGCCGCCGGTGACGTCGACGAGGTCGCCGGCGAACTGCACGGCGGCGAAGAACACCTGGACGACGAAGCCCAGGCCCGCGCCGATCGCCACCTCGGTGACCGCGCCGACGATGATGAAGCCCGGCGTCGGCTCCGGGAGCTGCGGTGCGATCCGGCCGAAGAGGGCCACCGCCAGGGCGAGCGCCAGCGCGCCCTTCACCGGCGCGGGGATCGTCCGGGTGTTGAACGGCGGCGCCAGCAGCACGAACCCGGTCGCCCGGGCGGTGGCCAGCAGCAGCGCCACGAGCGTGGCGGCCGGGACCTCGAGGTCCATGCCGGTCAGGTCCGCCCGAGCAGCCGCGGGAGGTCGTCGAACAGGGTGTGGGTGAAGCTGACCAGCTCCGACAGCACCCAGTTGCCCGTGACCAGCAGCGCGATGGCGACGGCGATCATCTTCGGCACGAAGGACAGGGTCGCTTCCTGGATCTGCGTGGCGGCCTGGAACAGCGAGATCAGGAAGCCGACCAGCAGGGCCGTGAGCAGGATCGGGGCGGCGACCTTGGCCCCGACCATCATGGTCTTGATCGCGATCTCGGTGACGTCGGCGTCGCTCACGTGTAACTCCCGACCAGGGAGGTCGTGATCAGCGCCCAGCCGTCGACGACCACGAACAGCAGCAGCTTGAACGGCAGCGACACGATCGACGGCGGCACCATCATCATGCCCATCGCCATGAGCGCGGAGCTGACGAGCATGTCCAGCACCAGGAACGGGATGAAGATGACCAGCCCGATGATGAAGGCGCTCTTCAGCTCGGAGAGGACGAACGCGGGGATCAGCGTCGTCACGCTGACGTCGGCCCGGTCCTCCGGCTGCTCCTCGCCCGACAGCCCGACCATGAGCTCGAGCTCGTCGTCGCGGGTGTTGTCGAGCAGGAACTCCTTGAGCGGGACGACGCCCACGTCGTAGGCCTGGCTGACGCTCAGCTGCCCGTCCAGGTAGGGCTGCACGGCCTGCTCGTTGATCTGGGCGAGCACCGGGCCCATCACGAACAGCGTGAGGAACAGGGCGATGCCGGTGAGCACCGAGTTCGGCGGCGAGGACTGCAGGCCCAGCGCGTTGCGGGTCAGCGACAGGACGACGGCGATCTTGGTGAAGGAGGTGGCGAGCAGCAGTACCGACGGCGCCACGGACAGCACGGTGATCGCGAGGATCAGCGTCACCGAGGTGCTGGGGCTGCCGCTGCCGACGGAGATGTCCACGCCGCCGTCGACCGCGGGCGCGACCGGCGCGGTCGGTGCCGCCGGCGCGGTGGGCGTGGCCGGCGCGGCCGAGGCGGGGCCGGCCAGCAGCACGGCCGCGACCGCGCCGGCCAGCAGCGCCAGCAGCAGGACGACGGTGCGGCGCAGCGCCGGCGACGTCGTCCGCGCGGGCACGGGGGGAGCGGTGGTCATCAGCGGCGGACCGTCCGCTCGCGCAGCTGCTGGACGAACCCGCCCCAGCTGCTGCGGTCGAAGACGGAGCCGGCCAGCGCGCCGCCGGCGGGCGCGCCGGAGCCGGCGAGCGGGCGGCGGCCGGCGGCGGGGCCGCCCGGGGTGGGCGCCGCGAGCTCGTGCTCGGCGAGCGTCGCCTCGACGGTCTCCCCGTCGACCTCGGCCAGGAGGGTGACCGACTGCTCGGTGGCCCCGACGACGAGCACCCGGTCGGCGACGCGGATGACGTGCACGGTGCTGGCGCGGCCCACCCGCTGGTGGGCGACGACCTCCACCAGGCCGTTGGACTGGCCCATGCCCCGCTTGCGGGCCAGGCGGGCGGCGAACCACAGCACGCCACCGACGAAGGCCAGCGAGAGGACCAGGCGGATCAGCATCCAGGTCATGGCGCGACGGCCCCCAGCTCGGCGGCGTCGCTGACGATCTCGCTGATCCGCAGGCCGAAGTCCTCGTCCACCACGACCACCTCGCCGCGCGCGATGAGCGTGCCGTTGACCAGCAGGTCGGCCGGGGCGCTCGCGGCCCGGTCGAGCTCGACGACCTCGCCGGGGTGCAGCGAGAGCAGCTCGCCGACGGTCATGCGGGTGCGGCCGATCTCGACCGTGACCTCCATGGCCACGTGCCGCAGCAGCTCCAGGCTGCCGCGCTGCGTCCGGGCGGCGGTGGGGAGGGTGACCTGCAGCGCGAGCGTGGCGACGTGCTCCTCGCCGGCCTCCCCGGTGCCCAGCAGCGGGACGGCGACGTACATGCCCTTGTCGCGCAGGCCGTCCAGCGCCGTGACCGGGTCCTCGGTGCGCTCGGAGTCCACCCGGACCCGGCCCAGCGCGGCGGCGGCGGCCTCCAGCGCCGGGCGCAGCGCGGTCGCGACGTCCATCGGGCCGACGGGGGAGTTGTCCAGCGCCTCCACGACCTCGGCCGAGAGGACCAGGACGACGTCACCGGTCACCTCGCCCGACAGGCGGGCGCTGACCGCGGCGGCGGCCGTGGCCGGCAGGGCGACGGCGTCGGGGTCGGTGACCGCGTCGCCGGCCACCAGGTCGACGGGCGACGGGACCAGCGCGGGGGGGGGGGGGGGGGGGGGCCCGACGTCGGGGGGGTTGGGGGGGGCGGGGGGGGGGGGGGGGGGGGGGGGGGGGGTGGGGGGGGGGGTGGGGGGGGGGGGGCCGCGCGGGGGCCCCCCCCCCCCAACACCCCCCCCCCCCCCCCCCCCCCCCCCCCCCCCCCCCCCCCCCCCCCCCCCCCCCCCCCCCCCCCCCCCCCCACCGAACAGGTCACCGAGGTCGAACGGCTGCCCGGTGCCGGCGTTGTTGGGGAAGCCGCCGGGGAACCCGGCCCGCGCCCCCGCCCCGCCGGCACCGAACAGCCGCCGCGCCTCGTCGTACTCGGCCCGGCGCTTGGTGTCCGAGAGCACGTCGTAGGCCTCGGAGACCTCCTTGAACCGGGCCTCCGCCTCCGCGTTGCCCGGGTTCTTGTCCGGGTGCAGGTCGCGGGCGAGCTGGCGGTAGGCCTTCTTGATCGCCGCCGCGTCGGCGTCCTGGGCGACGCCCAGCGCGGCGTAGTAGTCCTTCTCGATGAAGTCCCGGGTGCTCATCGGACGCCCCCTCTCCCGCTCAGTCGGACGCCGGCGAGCCGGTGACCGGCTCCTCCGCCGTCTCCCCGGCCGGGCTCGCGGCCGGGGCGGGGTGCTCGGGCTCGGTCACGGCGACCATCGCCGTGCGCAGCACGCGGTCGCCGCGGCGGAAGCCCTGGCGCAGGACGGTGGACGCGGTCGGCACGTCGACGTCGGCCGAGGTCTCGTGCATGACGGCCTCGTGCAGCGCCGGGTCGAACGGGTCACCGGACGTGCCGAAGGCCTCCACGCCCAGCCCGTCGAGCACGCCGAGGACCCGGTCGGCCACGACCTTGAAGGCACCGGTGAGGTCGCCGTGGTCCCGCGCGCGCTCGATGTCGTCCACGATCGGGAACAGCCCCGTCGCGAACCGCTCGGCGGCCTGGTCGACCACCAGCGCGCGGTCACGGTCGACCCGCCGCCGGTAGTTGGCGTACTCGGCGGTGACCCGCTGCAGGTCCTCGGTGCGCTCGGTCAGCTGGCGGGCGAGGTCGCCGTCCGCCGGTCCGTCCGCGACCTGCTCCCCGGCGGGCGCGGCCGCCGTCTCGTTCTCGCTCATCTGCTCCCCTGCTGCACGGCTGGTGGGCGGGCCCGGCGGGGAGCCGGCCGGCTGCGCGCCGGCCGGCTCCCGCACCGTGCCGCTGGTGGGGTCGATCCGCCGCTTGTCCCGGATCACGACCCGCGGCTGCTCGTCCCCCTGACTCATCGGCGGGTGTCGTCCTCGTCGACGATCTCGGCGTCGACGACGTCGTCGTCACCGGACTGCGCGGCACCCGGCTGGCCGTCGCCCGCCGCGCCGGCAGCCCCACCGGCGGCACCGGCCGCGCCCGCCTCCGCCTGCTGGGCGTAGAGCGCGCCGCCGACCTCCTGGGAGATGCGCGCGACCTTCTCCTGCGCCGACTTGATCGCGGCGATGTCGGAGCCGCCGAGGGCGGAGCGCAGCTCGGTCAGCGCCTCGCCGAGCTCCTCCTTCTTGTCGGCCGGGATCTTCTCGCCGTTCTCGGCCAGGAACTTCTCGGTCTGGTACTGCAGCGACTCGGCCAGGTTGCGGGTCTCGGCCTCCTCGCGGCGGCGCTTGTCGTCCTCGGCGTGGGCCTCGGCGTCGCGCATCATCCGCTCGATGTCGTCCTTGGGCAGCGCCGAGCCGCCGGTGATCGTCATCGACTGCTCCTTGCCCGTGCCCAGGTCCTTGGCGTGGACGTGCACGATGCCGTTGGCGTCGATGTCGAAGGCGACCTCGATCTGCGGGACGCCGCGGGGCGCCGGCGGCAGACCGGTCAGCTCGAACATGCCGAGCTTCTTGTTGTACATCGCCATCTCGCGCTCGCCCTGGAAGACCTGGATCTGCACGGACGGCTGGTTGTCGTCGGCCGTCGTGAAGATCTCCGAGCGCTTGGTCGGGATCGTGGTGTTGCGCTCGATGAGCTTGGTCATGATCCCGCCCTTGGTCTCGATGCCGAGGGACAGCGGGGTGACGTCGAGCAGCAGGACGTCCTTGACCTCGCCCTTGAGGACGCCGGCCTGCAGGGCCGCGCCGATGGCGACGACCTCGTCGGGGTTGACGCCCTTGTTGGGCTCCTTGCCGCCGGTCAGCTCCTTCACCAGCTCGGTGACGGCGGGCATGCGGGTCGAACCACCGACCAGCACGACGTGGTCGATCTCGCCGACGGAGATGCCGGCGTCCCGGATGGCCTGGTTGAACGGCGCGCGGGCCCGGTCGAGCAGGTCCTGGGTCAGCCGCTGGAACTCGGCGCGGGTGATCGTGACGTCCAGGTGCAGCGGGCCCTCGGCGCCGGCGGTGATGTAGGGCAGGTTGACGTTGGTCGACTGCGCACCCGACAGCTCGATCTTGGCCTTCTCGGCGGCCTCGCGGAGCCGCTGCATGGCCAGCTTGTCCTTGGACAGGTCGATGCCGTTCTGGGCGTTGAACGTCTGCACCAGGTGCTTGACGACCCGCTCGTCCCAGTCGTCGCCGCCCAGGTGGTTGTCACCGGCGGTGGCCTTCACCTCGATGACGCCCTCGCCGATCTCCAGCAGGGAGACGTCGAAGGTGCCACCACCGAGGTCGAAGACGAGGATGGTCTGCTCGGTCTCGCCCTTGTCCAGGCCGTAGGCCAGCGCGGCCGCGGTCGGCTCGTTGACGATGCGCAGGACGTTGAGGCCCGCGATCTCACCGGCCTCCTTGGTGGCCTGACGCTGCGCGTCCTCGAAGTAGGCCGGGACGGTGATGACCGCGTCGGTCACCGGCTCGCCCAGGTAGGTCTCCGCGTCGCGCTTCAGCTTCTGCAGCGTGCGGGCGCTGATCTCCTGCGGCGTGTACCGCTTGCCGTCGATCTCGTCGGTCTTCCAGTCGGTGCCCATGTGCCGCTTGACGCTGCGGATGGTGCGGTCGACGTTGGTGACCGCCTGGTTCTTCGCCGACTGCCCGACGAGGACCTCGCCGTTCTTGGCGAAGGCCACGACCGACGGGGTGGTGCGCGAACCCTCGGAGTTCGCGATGACCGTCGGCTCCCCGCCCTCGAGGACGGTGACGACGGAGTTGGTGGTGCCGAGGTCGATGCCGACCGCTCGAGCCATGGAGCTGGCCTCTCTTCCGTTCATCCGTGATGCGGTGTGGTGCTGTCCGGTGGAGGAGCCGAGGGACGCCGACCGGCCGTCGTCCGGCCTTGCGTCGGGTCCGCTCAACTTTCCTGCCCAGCCTAACGGCACGTCCGGCGACTGTGTTCCCGGCGGTCCCGACCCCCCGCCGCAACACACTCCCCCGCTGCCTCTCACCGGCCCCCGCCCGGCACCGCGGCAGTGCCGCACCGTCGGGGCGACCGCCGCCCCGTAGCGCGGCAGTGACCCCCGAACCGCGACACCGCCGCGGTGGAGGGGGCGGGCGGAGCGGAGGGCTGAGGGCGGGCGGCGCGGCGGGCGGGGGCGACCGGGGGCACACTCGGGGTGAGAGGCGTCACCCTCGGCCCACCGGACGGCGCGCAGGGGGGATTACCGCCGAGTAGCGTGAGCGGGCGCCGTTATCGTGCGCAGGCGTGCGGGCAGCGGAGCCCGTGGCGGTCAGCCCGCCGGCCACCGGCCGGTGCGCGGCGGCGGGGGCGCACCTCCCGACGCCGGGGTCGACCGGAGATCGTCCGACGCCGCCGGCGTCCGGGAGGGAAGCACTCTATGACAGGCCCGCTGCAGATCGTCATGGGGACGATCAGCGTCCTGTTCCTGATCGTCGCGTCCGTGCTCGCCTACCGGGCGGTCCGCGCGATGATCCGGATCATCAAGACCGGGCAGCCGGACGGCAGCCGGTTCGCGCCGGTCGGCCCGCGACTGAAGACCCTCGTGGTCGAGTCGCTCGGCCACACCCGCATGCTCAAGTGGTCGGCCATCGGCGCCGCCCACTGGTTCGTCTTCCTCGGCTTCTACGGCCTGTTCCTCACCCTCGTCGAGGCGTTCGGCGAGGTGTGGAACCCGGCCTTCCACCTGCCGCTGATCGGCGAGTGGAGCCTGTGGAACCTGTTCGCCGACATCATCGGCGCGGGCACGATCGTCGGGATCCTCTACCTGATCTACCGGCGCCAGAAGGACCACCCGCGCCGGCAGGGCCGCACGAGCCGGTTCGCCGGGTCGAACGAGGGCCGGGGCTACTTCGTCGAGGCCGTCGTCCTCACCGTCGGGCTCTGCATCCTGCTGATCCGCGCGCTCAAGGTCTCCTCCGACCTGACCGACGCCCCCGGCTGGTCGCACCCGATCTCCGGCGCGGTCGCCAACCTGCTGCCCGACAGCCCGACGCTGCTGTCGGTCGTCGCGTTCATCAAGATCATCGTGTCGCTGACCTGGCTCGTGGTGATCAGCCGCATCCTGAACATGGGCGTGGCCTGGCACCGGTTCAGCGCGTTCTTCAACATCTACTTCAAGCGCGAGGACGACGGGAAGCCCGCCCTCGGCCCGCTGCAGCCGATGACCTCGAACGGCAAGCCGATCGACTTCGAGGACCCCGGCGAGGACGACGTCTTCGGTCGCGGCAAGATCGAGGACTTCACCTGGAAGGGCATGCTCGACTTCACCACCTGCACGGAGTGCGGTCGGTGCCAGAGCCAGTGCCCGGCGTGGAACACCGGCAAGCCCCTGTCGCCCAAGATGGTGATCATGGACCTGCGGGACCACCTCTACGCGAAGGCCCCGTACCTGCTCGGCGAGAAGACGGCCAGCGAGACCGCGCCGGACTACGACGTCCTCAAGCCCAGCGACGAGCAGGTCTGGGCGTCGGGCTACGCCCGCATCGAGGGCACCAACGACGCGCAGGCCCACCGCCCGCTGGTCGGCACCCTCGAGGAGGGCGGGGTCATCGACCCCGACGTCCTGTGGAGCTGCACCAACTGCGGCGCCTGCGTCGAGCAGTGCCCCGTCGACATCGAGCACATCGACCACATCGACGACATGCGCCGCTACCAGGTGCTCATCGAGTCCAGCTTCCCCTCCGAGGCCGGCGTGATGATGCGCAACCTGGAGAACCGCGGGAACCCCTGGGGCGTCAGCCCGAGCACCCGCAACGAGTGGATCTCGGAGATGGACTTCGAGGTCGAGGTCGCCGACGGGCCGCTGGACTACGACGTCGAGTACCTGTTCTGGGTCGGCTGCGCCGGCGCCATCGACGACCGCGCCAAGAAGGTCACCAAGGCCGTCGCCGAGCTGCTGCACACCGCCGGCGTCCGCTTCGCGGTGCTCGGCGAGGGCGAGGGCTGCTCCGGTGACCCGGCCCGCCGCATGGGCAACGAGTTCCTCTTCCAGATGCTCGCCCAGCAGAACGTCGAGACCCTCGACGGCGTCTTCGAGGGCCGCGTGCCGGGCATGCGCAAGATCGTCGTGACCTGCCCGCACTGCTTCAACTCGCTGGGCCGCGAGTACCCGCAGGTCGGCGGCCACTACGAGGTGGTGCACCACACGCAGCTGCTCAACCAGCTGCTCGAGGACGGCCGGCTCACCCCGGTCACCCCGATCGACCGCAAGATCACCTACCACGACCCGTGCTTCCTGGGCCGGCACAACAAGGTCTACACGCCGCCGCGGGAGATCCTCGACTCCGTGCCGGGCCTGGCCACCCAGGAGATGCACCGCTGCAAGGACCGCGGCTTCTGCTGCGGCGCCGGCGGCGCGCGCATGTGGATGGAGGAGAAGATCGGCAAGCGGATCAACGTGGAGCGCACCGAGGAGGCCCTGGGCCTGGACCCCGACGTCATCTCCACCGCCTGCCCGTTCTGCATCACGATGCTGTCGGACGCCCTGACGTCCAAGAAGCAGAACGGCGAGGCCCCCGAGCACGTCGAGGTCCTCGACGTGAGCCAGATCCTGCTCCGCTCGATGGCGCCGGCCGGCGCCCCGGGCACCGAGGCGGGGGCCGACGTCGGCACCAAGGCCGACGACGTGGCCGGCACCGGCTCCGCGGCGACGGAGCACGGCTCGCACTAGCAGGAGGCCCCCTCGCGGGGTCGAGCACACCCACGACGGCGCGTGTCCCCACTCCGGGGCACGCGCCGTCGCGCTGTCGCGGATAGAACATCCCGGTGCTGATGCAGCTGAGGGTGACCGTCCCGCCGGACCGCACCGACGTCGTCCGCGACCTGTTCGCCGACTGCCCCGGCACCGCCCACCTCGCGGTCCTGCCCGGCGCCTCCGTGACGCCACCCGGCGACCTCGTCCTCGCCGACGTCGCGCGCGAGTCCGCCGACGGGCTCGTCGCCTCCCTGCGCGCGCTGCACGTCGACCGGGACGGCGCGATCACGCTGGAGGCCGTCGACGCCGCGGTGTCCGCCGCCGCCGAACGGGCGGAGGAGGAGGCCCCCGGCGACGCGGCCGACGCCGTCGTCTGGGAGCAGGTGGTGCGCGCGAGCGCCGCCGACTCGACGCTGTCGGTGTCCTACCTCGCCTTCCTCGTCATCGCGACGCTCATCGCGGCGGCCGCGATCGTCAACGACTCGGCGATCCTGGCATCGGGGCCATGGTGCTCGGCCCGGAGTTCGCGCCGCTGGCCGCGCTGGCGGTCGCCGCGGTGCACCGGCGCCGGTCGGTGGCGCGCAGCGCCGTGCGGGCGGTCGTCGTGGGGTTCGTCGTCGCGATCGCGGTGACCGCGCTGGTCTGCCTCGCCGGCCGCGGCCTCGGGTGGTTCGGGCCGGAGCTGCTGGACGCCGACCGGCCGCAGACCGGTTTCATCACCCGGCCCGACCGCTGGTCGCTGGTCGTCGCCGTGCTGGCCGGGGTCGCCGGCGTCCTGTCGCTGACGTCGGCCCGCAGCGGCGCGCTGGTCGGCGTCTTCATCTCGGTGACCACCGTCCCGGCCGCCGCCGACATGGCCCTCTCGCTGGCGCTCGGGGGCGGCGACGAGTTCTGGAGCGCCGCCGCGCAGCTGGGGATCAACCTGGCCGGGATCCTGGTCGCCGCGACCGCCACCCTCGCCGTGCAGCGCGCGCTCTGGCGCCGCGTCCCCCGCGCCACCCCGCGGGTGGACGCGCTGCCGCCGGCGTCCGGCGGCCTGTGGGCCCCGGCCACGGCGGGTCCGCGCCCGGCGGTCGTTAGCCCGGCGAAGGACCCGGCGGAGAGCGCCGCCGGGGGCCGGAGGACCATCGAGCGGTGACCCGCACCGCCCCGCCCCGCCCCGCCGCCGCCCCGGCCACCCACCGGGGGCTGCTGCTCGTGGGGACCGCCATCGTCCTCACGGCGCTGAACCTGCGGACGGCGGTCAACAGCGTGGGCCCGGTGCTGGAGGAGATCGAGCAGGGCCTGGACATCTCCAGCGGCGCCGCCGGCCTGATCACGACCATGCCGGTGCTGTGCTTCGCGCTCATCGGCTTCGCCGGGCCCCCGCTGGCCGCGCGCTACCGGGACGGGCACGTCCTCGCCGGCGCCCTGCTGGCGATGGCCGCCGGGCTGGTGGTACGGGCGCTGGCCGGCTCCTTCCCCCTCTTCCTGCTCGGGACCGTGCTGGCCATGGTCGGTGGGGCGCTGGGCAACGTGCTGCTGCCCAGCCTGGTGAAGCGGTACTTCCCCGACCGGACCGGGCTGCTGGTGGGCGCCTACAGCGCGGCGATGGCCGTCGGCGGCGCGACCGCGTCCGTGGCCGCCGCCCCGATCGCCGCGGCCGGCGGCACCGACGGCTGGCGGTGGTCCCTCGGCGTCTGGGCGCTGCTGGCGGTCGTGGCCGCGGTGCCGTGGCTGGCCGTGCCGGCCCGGCCCGGCGCCTCCCGCGGCGCGCACGCCGCCGTCCGGATGCGCTCGCTGGCCCGCAGCCCGCTGGCTCTGGCCCTGGCGGTCTTCTTCGGCCTGCAGGCCATGCAGGCCTACGTGATCATCGGCTGGTCGGCGCAGTACCTGCGCGACTCCGGGCTGTCGGCGGCCACGGCCGGCCTGATGCTGGCCCTCAACACGGCGGTCGTCATCCCGGTCAACGCCCTCGTGCCGGCGCTGACGGTGCGCCCGCGGCTGCAGCGACCGATGCTGCTGGCCTTCATGGCCTGCTACGTCGCGGGCTGGGGAGGGCTGTGGGCCGCGCCGACGGCCGCGCCGTGGCTGTGGATGTCACTGCTGGCGCTGGGCATGGGCACCTTCGCGATGGTCCTCACGCTGATGGGCCTGCGCGCCCGCACGCCCGAGACCACGGCCGCGCTGTCGACCGTCGCCCAGGGCTGGGGTTACCTGCTGGCGGGGGCCGGCCCGCTGCTGGTCGGCGTGCTGCGCGGTTCGTCGGGCAGCTACACCGGCATGTTCCTCGTCGTCCTCGCCGGCGTGGCGGGGCTGACGGCGACCGGCTGGCTGGTGACGCGGCAGCGCTACGTCGACGACGAGGTGCCCGGCTGGGCGCGGGCCGGGCACTGCGACGACGTGCTGGAGGTGGCCGGCGCGGAGCCGCCGGTCACCGCGCACGTCAGGGAGCCGGACGGCGGGTCTCGGCCCGCGTGAAGTTGCGGAACGAGCGCGACGGCGTGGGGCCGCGCTGGTCCTGGTAGCGGGAGCCGTAGACCGCCGAGCCGTAGGGGTGCTCGGCGGGGCTGGTCAGCCGGAACAGGCACAGCTGTCCGATCTTCATGCCGGGCCACAGCGTGATCGGCAGGTTCGCCACGTTGGACAGCTCCAGCGTGATGTGCCCGGAGAAGCCGGGGTCGACGAAGCCGGCCGTCGAGTGGGTCAGCAGGCCCAGCCGCCCCAGCGAGCTCTTCCCCTCCAGCCGCGCGGCCAGGTCGTCGGGGATGGTCACGACCTCCAGCGTCGAGCCCAGCACGAACTCCCCCGGGTGCAGCACGAACGGCTCGTCGCCCTCGGGCTCCACCAGCGTGGTCAGGTCGTCCTGCTGCTGCGCCGGGTCGATGTGGGTGTACCGGGCGTTGTTGAAGACGCGGAAGAACCGGTCCAGCCGGACGTCGATGCTCGACGGTTGCACCAGGGCCGGGTCGTGGGGCTCGATGCCCAGGCGCCCCCCGGCGATGGCCGCGGTGATGTCGCGGTCGGACAGCAGCATGGCCGGAGTCTAGGGACGGCGCCCCTCACCCCTTCGGGCCGTTCTCCCCGCCGGCCTCTCAAGCAGCCGCGCGGGGACGCCGTTCCGCTCGGGCCGGCCCATCCGCGGACCGGTCGCCGTCCGGGGAGCCGCCCCGGCCCCGAGGGGGAGAACCACTCGTGCCACGACCCACCCGACGGGTGCAGGCCGCCGTCCTCGTGACAGCCGCCGTCGCCGGCTACGCCGGAGCAGCCGCCTACACGGCGCTCGCCGCACCCGGCCTGCCCGAGGTGCCGATCGCCACCGACTTCGGCCCCGGGGACGGGCTGACCCGCTACGTGGTGACCGCCGCCGCGGGCGACACCACCCCGCTGCTGCCCGCGCTGCAGGGCGTGCCGGGCGTCGCCTCCGCGCAGCGGCTCGCCGACGGCAGCGCCCTCGTCGCCACCGAGGGGCTGACGCCCGACTCGCTGCGCACCGTCACCGGTGTCGGCGACGTGGCGCCCTCGCCCACCGTGCCCGTGCTCGGCACGGTGACCGACCCGTACTGGTCGGCCTACGGGTGGAACCTGGAGAACACCGGCGACAACGCCTACCAGCAGAGCGCGGTCGCCGACGCCGACGCCGACGCCACCGACGGCTGGGCGGCCGGCACCGGGGACGGCGTCGTCGTGGCCGTCGTCGACACCGGGTACGACTCCGACCACGCCGACCTGGCCGGCGCGCTGTGGACCAACCCCGCCGAGTCCTGCGGGACGGTGGACACCGACGGCAACGGCAAGGCCGGCGACTGCCACGGCTGGAACTTCACGACGAACTCCCCCGACGTCGACAACGGCGCCAACGGCACGCACGGCGCGAGCGTCGCCGGCGCCGTGGGCGCCCGCGCCGGCAACGGCCTGGGGACGGCGGGCATCGCGCCCGAGGTCACGATCATGCCGCTGGTGATCGGCAGCGGCAGCGGCGTCGACGTCATGCTCGGCGCCGAGGCCATCCGCTACGCCGCCGACCACGGGGCCGACGTCGTCAACGCCTCCTGGGGCGGCCCGGTCACCGGCTACCCGCTCACCGTGCTGCGCTCGGCGGTCACCTACGCCGCGTCCAAGGGCACGCTGGTGGTGGCCGCGGCCGGCAACGACGCGGCCGACCGCGACGCCGCCCCGCTGTACCCGGCGAGCCTCACCGAGGACACCGTGCTGACCGTCGGCGCCACCACCGCGTCCGACACCGTCAGCGACTTCTCCGCCTACGGCGCGACGTCGGTCGACGTCTTCGCCCCCGGCACGCTGGTGTTCAGCACCTGGAACGACGGCGGCTACCGGCTGACCAGCGGCACCTCGATCGCCGCGCCGCAGGTCGCCGGCGCGCTCGCGCTGTACCGCGCGGCCATGCCGACCGCCACGCCGCAGCGGGTGCGCCAGGCGCTGCTGGACGACGCCCAGCGCCTGCCCTCCCTCACCGGCAGGGCGGTGACCGGCGCCCGGCTGACCCTCGACGGGCTGGCCGCCCGCGGGTCGGGCACGGTCCAGTACGACTTCGCCGGGCTGCGCACCACCACCCCCGGGGCGGTGTCGCCGACCGTGACGGTGACCGGGGTGACGTCCCCGGGCACGTTCACCGTCACGCTGGGCCTGGGCATGGCCCAGGACGGCGAGGTGTGGGCGCTGGCCGACGAGCCGATCGGGCTCGCCGGCGCGACCGTGACCACCGACGACGCCGGCGAGGCCACCTTCACGCTGGGCAGCCGCACCTCGCTCGACGGGCTGGTCCTCGCCCCCGGGCTGGACCTGGCCGAGGGGCGCTACGTGCTGACGGTGCAGCTGCACCGCGACGGCGACCCGCTGGGCCGCACCACCGCGGCGCCGGTCCTCGTGGGCCGGCCGGCGGCCGAGGCCCCCGCACCCGACCCGGGCACCGGCGGCGGCAGCACCCCGCCCGGCACCGGCGGCGGCAGCACGCCGGGCGACGGCGGCTCCGGCGGCGGGAGCACCCCGCCCGGCACCGGCGGCGGCAGCACCCCCGGCGGGGGCAGCACGCCCGGCGACGGCGGGGGCAGCACGCCCGGCGGCGGCGGCACCGGCGGCGGCAGCACCCCCGGCGGCGGCAGCACCCCCGGTGACGGCAGCACGCCCGGTGACGGCGGCTCCGGCGACGGCGGGAGCACCCCCGGCGGCGGCAGCACGCCCGGCGACGGTGGCTCCGGCGGCGGGAGCACCCAGCCCGGCACCGGCGGCGGCAGCACCCCCGGCGGCGGCAGCACGCCCGGCGGCGGCGGGGGCAGCACGCCCGGCGACGGCGGCTCCGGCGGCGGGAGCACCCCGCCCGGCACCGGCGGCGGCAGCACCCCCGGCGACGGCGGCAGCGGCAACGGCCCCGGCGGCGTGATCACCTACCCGGGGACCGGTGCCTTCCGGATCACCTCGATCAGCCCGACCCAGGTCCCGGCGGCGGGCGGCACGAGCGTGACCGTCACCGGCCTGGCGCTGCCCGCGGGCGTGCGGGTCCGGATCGGCGACGCGGCCCCGGCCACCGTCGTCACCGCCTCGACGACGCAGGTGGTGTTCCGCACCCCGGCCCGGACGGTGGGCACCTACGACGTCCACCTGTTCGCCCCCGACGGCACCACGCAGGTGCTCGCCGGCGCCCTGGAGTACGTGGTCGGCTCGTCCGACACCGCTCCGCCCGGCACCGGCGGCGGCAGCACGCCGCCCGGCACGGACGACGGCAGCACGCCGCCGGGCACCGGTGGGGGGACGACCCCGCCGGGCACCGGGGGCGGCACGACCCCGCCGGGCACGGGCACCACGCCCGGCGGCGGCTCGGCCGGCCCGTCCACCGCGACCGGGCCGAACGGCGAGCGGCTGGTCCGCTCGACCCGCTTCGCCGGGCTGGGTGCCGCGTTCTGGGCGATGGACTGCTCGTCGTCCTGCTCGGGCACCGTGATCTGAGGCACCGTGTTCTGAGGCACCGTGGTCTGAGGCACCGCGCCCTCCCGGAGCGCCCGTCCCGCACCCGCGGGGCGGGCGCTCCGGCACGTCCGGGCAGGGTCGGAGGTCCCGGATCCGGGCACTCGGGTCCCGGCGGGGCCGGCGGCTGCCGATAGCGGACGCGACTGTTCCGACCGCTGCCCTGGAGTGCCCGTGCCCGCCACCACCGCGCCGACCCGCGCGGCCCGGACCGCGCCCCGCGCCGTCCGGCCCACCGGCGAGGAGCGCACGTTCTCCGCCGACGAGCTCATCGTCTCCAAGACCGACCGCCGGGGCGTGATCACCTACGCCAACGACGTCTTCCTCCGGGTGGGCGCGTACTCGCTGGACGAGGTCATCGGGCAGCCGCACAACCTGATCCGCCACCCCGAGATGCCGCGGGCGGTCTTCAAGCTGCTGTGGGACACCCTGGGCACCGGCCGCGAGCTGTTCGCCTACATCGTCAACCTCGCCGCCGACGGCGCCTCGTACTGGGTGCTGGCCCACGTCACGCCCTCCTACGACGAGGCCGGCCGGGTGGTCGGCTACCACTCCAACCGCCGCCGGCCCGCGCCGCGCGCGGTCGAGCGGGTGCAACCGCTGTACCGGCAGCTGCTGACCGAGGAGCGCCGGCACCCCAACGCGCGGGCCGCCGTCGCGGCCTCCTCGGCGCTGCTCGCCGAGCTGGTCGCGGCGCAGGCGGACTCCTACGAGGAGTTCGTCTGGTCCGTCATCGACGCCGAGGAGCGCTGAGGTGGGCAAGCGGGCGGCCGGGCGGCGCAGCGACGCCGAGGAGCTGGCCCTCTACCGGGCCTTCGTGGCCGGCCTGACGGCGACGTGCGCCGCCGCGGCCCGCGGGGACCTGGAGGCCCGGGCGACCGCGGTGGACGCGTCGGACGACGTGCCGGAGCTGCGGGCGCTGCGCGAGGGCGTCAACCGGGCGCTCGACGTCAGCGACGCGTTCGTCCGGGAGTCCTCCGCCGCGCTGGCGGCGGCCGCGGAGGGCCGCTACCACCGCAAGGTCCTGCTCACCGGCCTCGCCGGGGCCTATCGCAAGGCCGCCACCGACATCAACACCGCCCGCGAGGCGATGCGCGCCACCGACGGCCGGGTCAGCGAGGCCCACCAGGCCCGCCTGGCGCTGGCCGACGGCTTCGAGTCGGTGGTGCTGGCCATGTCCGAGCAGGTCGCCGCAGCGGCCACCGAGCTCAGCGCGACCGCGTCCGGGCTCACCTCGGCCGGCACCGCCGCCACGGCCGAGGTCGAGGCGGCGCGGGACACGATCGGCTCGCTGACCCGCTCCTCCGCCGAGATCGTGGAGATCATCGCCCTGATCGACGCCATCGCCGCGCAGACCCGGCTGCTGGCGCTCAACGCCACCATCGAGGCCGCCCGGGCCGGGGAGGCGGGCAAGGGCTTCGCCGTGGTCGCCTCGGAGGTCAAGGACCTCGCCGACCAGACCGCCCGGGCCACCGAGCGGGTGGCCGCGCAGGTCGAGCAGATCGGCCGCGCCTGCGAGGACGTCGCCGCGGTGATGAGCGGCATCGGCGGCACGGTCGGCGAGATGAACGGGCTCGGGGACGGCATCGCCGAGGCCGTGGACGGCACGCTGTCGGCCGGCCTGGCGGGCACGGCCGGCGCGGGCCTGTCGCGGATGGCCGAGCAGCTGCGGGCGGAGGCGATCTCCTTCCTGGGCGCGATGCGCCGCTGAGGCCGGCGCGCCCGGGGACGGCGGTCCCCGGGCACGCCGGCCGGGAGGGGCCGGCGGGCCGGAATCGGGGAGCGGCGGGCCGGGATCGGGGAGCGGCGGCGCCCGGTCCCCGCATGTACCGTGCGGAGGTCACGGAGCGGCCCCTCGGGCCGGTCACCGGTGGGCGCGTGACGGCTCCGCGTCCGCTCGAACGGGTCACGGCGCGAACCGGGGAGGGGTGTGCGTGTCTGCGGCGGACGCGGGAGCCCCCACGGGGGACGACCTCTTCTCCGGCGGGGGCCGCAACGGCCGCCTGATGGCCGCGCTCGACTGGTCCCGCACGCCGATCGGCCCGGTGTCCACCTGGCCGGCGAGCCTGCGCTTCGCCGTCCGGACCGTGCTCGCCTCGCGGTTCCCGATGATCCTCACCTGGGGTCCCGAGTACACCCAGATCTACAACGACGCGTACGCCGAGCTGATCGGCGCCAAGCACCCCGGCGCCATCGGCGACGACCTGCGGGTCACCCTCGCCGAGGGCTGGTCGGCCCTGCAGGGCCCGGTCGAGCACGCGATCGCCACGCGGGAGCCGAGCTGGATCCCGCAGCTGCTGCTGCCGCTGGAGCGCGCCGGCTACCGCGAGGAGGCGTACTTCACCGTCTCGCACGCGCCTGCGTTCGGCGACGACGGCGAGGTCGCCGGCATGCACGCGGTCTGCACCGAGGTGACCCGCCAGGTGCTCGCCGAGCGCCGGCAGGAGCTGCTGCGCCGCGTGGCCAGCTCGGGGACGCGGCTGGACGACGACGTCGCCGTCGCCCGCGCCATGTGCACCGCGATCGACGAGGACCTCGGCGACGTCCCGTTCGCGGCGGTGTGGCTGGCGCGGCCCGACGGCGGCGCGCTGGACCTGGTCGCCTCGTGCGGCTGCACCCCCGGCCGGCTGCCGGACGTCGCCGCCGGCCTCGACGAGCTGTCGGCGCTCCCGGCGGACGGGCTGGCCACCCGCCCCGGGCCGCTGGGCGACCCGGTCACCGGGTCGGTGCTGCTGCCGCTGACCGGCGGCGCGGACGGCGGGCCGGTGGGCGCGCTGCTGGTCGGGGTCAACCCCAACCGCGCGCTGGACGCGGAGTACCACTCGTTCCACGAGCTGCTGGCCGGGCAGGTCACCGCCGCGGTGGTCAACGCCCGCGCCTACGCCGCCGAGCGCTCCCGCGCCGAGGCCCTGGCCGAGCTGGACCGGGCGAAGACGGCCTTCTTCTCCGACGTCAGCCACGAGCTGCGCACGCCGGTCACCCTGCTGCTCGGCTCGATCGCCGACGTGCTCGCCGACAGCGCCGAGCAGCTCCCCGCCGACGTCCACCAGCGCCTGGTGGTGGCGCTGCGCAACGGGCAGCGGCTGCGCCGGCTGGTCGACGACCTGCTGGAGTTCGCCAGCATCGAGGCCGGGCGCTCCAGCGCCGTGCGGGTCCCGGTGGACCTCGCCGCGCTGACCGCGGAGCTGGCCGGAGTGCTGCGTGCCGCCGCCGAGCGCGCCGGGCTGCGGCTGACCGTCGACTGCCCGCCGCTGCCGCGGGCCGCGGCCGTCGACCCGCGGATGTGGGAGAAGATCGTCCTCAACCTGGTCGGCAACGCGGTCAAGTACACGTTCGTCGGCGGCATCGACGTCGCCCTGCGCGGCGACGGGGACCGGGTCGTGCTGACCGTGTCCGACACCGGCGTCGGCATCCCCGCCGACGAGCTGCCGTCGGTCTTCGAGCGCTTCCACCGCGGCGCCGACACCCGGTCCCGCAGCCGCGAGGGCACCGGCCTGGGGCTGGCGCTGGTGGCCGAGCTGGCGGGGCTGCACGGCGGCGCCGCGACCGTCACCAGCCGGCCGGGCGCCGGCAGCGCCTTCACGGTGACGCTGCCCTACGGGGAGCCGGACGCCGAGGCCGGGGAGGCGCCCGCGCCGATGGAGGCGATGTCGGCGGGGGCGCTGACGCCCTGGGACGACGACCCGGCCTCCACGCCGGCGCCCTCGCCGGCCGCGGACGGGGCGCTCGGCAGCGTGCTGGTCGTCGACGACAACGCCGACATGCGCGCCTACCTCACCCGGCTGCTGGCCCCGCACCACGTCGTGCGGACGGCGAACGACGGCCGGCAGGCCCTCGAGCAGATCGCCCGCGCCCGCCCGGACCTGGTGCTGACCGACGTGATGATGCCGGTGCTGGACGGCTTCGAGCTGCTGCGCGCCCTGCGCACCGACGAGGCCACCCGGACCATCCCGGTCGTCATGCTCACGGCGCGCGCCGGCCAGGAGGCCGCCGTCGAGGGGCTGGAGGCCGGCGCCGACGACTACCTGCCCAAGCCGTTCGAGTCCGCCGAGCTGCTGGCCCGCGTGCGCGCCGTGCTGGACCGGACGGCCGGCGGCGCCGGGGCCGGCACCCACCACCAGCCCGGTGGCGGCCCGCCCCCGCCGGTGGACACCGCGCCGGTGGTCCCGCCGCGGCCGCGCGCCGCCGTCCCGGCCGCCGTCCCCTCGCCGGTCGCGCCGCCGGCCGCCCGGACGGGGGCGCACGGCGAGCGCTGGCGGCTGCCCTCGGCCCCGGCGTCGATCCCGGTGCTGCGCCGGCGGCTGCGGGCCGTGCTCGCCGACGCCGGCCTCGACGAGGACCTCGCCTACGACCTGCTGCTGGCCGCCTGCGAGGCGGCGACGAACGCCGTCGAGCACGCGCAGCGGCCCACCGAGCCGTTCGTCGACGTCACGGTGCGGGTCGAGGAGGACGAGGTGGTCGTCTCCGTGCGCGACCACGGTCACTGGCGCGAGCGGGTGCCGAGCATGGACCGCGGCCGCGGGTCGATGCTGATGAGCGCCTTCGCCGAGGTGACCGCCACCCCCAGCGCCGAGGGCACCACCGTGGTCATCCGCACCCGCCGCGCCTGACGCCGGCCTTCCCGCGGGTGGGCCCCGGGCGGCGCTTGACACCCGGGTCGGCACGGGTGTTCTGTGTTGACACAACAACACGAGGAGCGATCCGTGCTGGTCCCCGCGCTGCTGGTGCTCGCCCTGATCGCCACCGCCTGCCTGATGGGGACGGTGACACGGCGCCCCACCGGCCTGCCCCCGGACGCCGACCGCGGCCTGCGGCACGAGCGCCGGGTCCACGCAGCAGCCCTGGCCGGGGCCGGGGCGGCAGCGCTCGTCGCCGGGCTGGCGGCGATGGACCACCCGCTCGTCCGCGGCGAGCTGGCGGTCCCCCTCGCCGTGACGTTCGGGGCCGGCATCGGCTACCTCGGCGTGACGGCGGTCGGTCAGCTGGCCTGGCCCCGAGCGGCCGTGGGCCGGCTCCGGCGCGCGGCGCTGGTCACCCGCGATGTGTCCGACGTGGCCGGCCGGCGGACCCGCCGGCAGGTCGGACTCCCGCTGGCGGTGCTGGTGCTCGCCGTGGCCGCACCGGCGCTGCTCGCACCGCTGGACGGGCCCTCGGCCGGCAGCCGCGCCGTCTACCGGGCGGCCTGGGACGAACCGCCCAGCGCCGTGGTCACCGTCCGCGACGCCCTGGGCCTGGGCTGGCCGGGACCGCGGTACGGCCTGCCGGCGCTGCTCGCGGCCGGCGTGCTGATCGTCCTGGCGTGGCTGGCCCTCCGCGCGGTCGCCGACCGGGCGACCGTGACCGGCGCCGGGGCCGGGTGGGACGCCGCCGCGCGGGCTGCCGCCGGCCGGCGCGTCGTGGCCGTGACCGCCGGCGTGCTCACCGTCGCCGGCGGCTGGCTGGTCCTGGCGGCCGGCAGCCGGCTCGTGGAGACCGGTGCGGGAGCGACGGTCCCGGTCGGGGGCGTGCTGCTGGTCGCGGGCACCCTCTGGGCCGGCGTGGGCCTGGTGTCGGCAGTCGTCGAGGTCCTGCGACCGGTCGGCGCGGAGCCGAGGGGCCGCGCAGGGGCGGGGACCCGCGCGTGACCGGCACCCGCACCCTGGAGATCGTCCTCGACCTCGGCCGCACCGAGCCTCCCTACGAGCAGATCCGCGCGCAGGTGGCCGCGCTGGTGCACGACGGGACGCTGGCGCCGGGTGACCGCCTGCCCACGGTGCGCGCGCTGGCCGCCGACCTGGGGGTCGCGGCGGGCACGGTCGCGCGCGCCTACACGGAACTGGAGACGGACGGTCTCGTGGCGGGCCGCCGCCGGTCCGGCACGGTGGTCCTGGGGAGCTCCGGCGACCCCGCGCGGGCGCGCCTCCAGGCCGCCGCCGGCCGGCTGGTCACCGCCGCCCGCGCCGACGGCCTGGACGACGAGACGGTCCTCGAGGCCGTGCGCGGCGCGCTGGGCGCCACGCGCACCGCCTGACCGCGTCGCGGGCGATGCCCGCCGAGCCGAGGGGCTCCTCCCTCCGTGGCGCCACGCGCTGCGGCCTGGAGGGCGTCGTCCCCCCGGGACCACACGTCCGCGCCCGCACCGTGTACTCTCTCCGAGATCGCCCGATCGACCCCGGACTCGGGGTCTGCGGAGAGAAACCGCAGGTCAAGGCGTCACGCGGGTGTAGTTCAATGGTAGAACATCAGCTTCCCAAGCTGACAGTGCGAGTTCGATTCTCGTCACCCGCTCTCCGCGCCTCCCCCAGGTGGCCGCACGGCGGCCCCGCACCGCCGTCGGGCACACTGCCCCGGTGCCGCCCATCGCCAGCGAGGACGAGCTCGTCGCGAGGCTGCGCGCCGCCGGCTGCGTCTTCGCCGAGGACGAGGCCGCCCTCCTGCGCGAGGCGGCCGGCGACCCCGCCGCCCTGGCGGCACTGACCGCCCGCCGGGTGGCCGGCGAGCCGCTGGAGCAGGTCCTCGGCTGGGCCCAGTTCGGCGACCTGCGGGTCCCCGTCGAGCCCGGCGTGTTCGTGCCCCGGCAGCGCACCCGCCTGCTGGTGGACCTCGCGCTGGCCGCCGTCCCCGCCCCGGCCGTCGTCGTCGACCTCTGCTGCGGCACCGGCGCCCTCGGCGCCGCGGTCGCCACCGCGCTGCCCGCCCCCGGGCCACGGGAACTGCACGCCGCCGACATCGACCCGGCCGCGGTCCGGTGCGCCACCCGCACCCTCGCCCCCCTGGGCGGGGCAGTGCACCAGGGGGACCTGTTCGCGGCGCTGCCCGCCCGGCTGCGCGGCCGGGTCGACGTGCTGCTGGCCAACACCCCCTACGTGCCCACCGCGGCGATCGGCCTGATGCCACCCGAGGCGCGACTGCACGAGCCGCACGGGGCGCTGGACGGCGGCACGGACGGCCTCGACCTGCACCGCCGCGTCGCCGCCGGCGCGCCGGAGTGGCTGGCCCCCGGCGGGGTGCTGCTGCTGGAGACGAGCGAGGAGCAGGCGGCCGGGACCGTCGACGCCGTCCGCGCCGCCGGGCTGACCGCCCGCGTGCACGTCTCGGCGGACCTCGGCGCCACCGCCGTCGTCGGGACCCGGGACCGGCCGACACCTCCCCGGTAGCCCTGTCCCCGTTCCGGAACACGACCGACCCGAAGAATCCCCAGGTGGGGCGGGCCCTTGGTCCCTGTACGCACCGTTGCCGCGCGGCCACGATGACGCCATGGCAGACGTCGAGCCGCTCCGGATCGGGCGCCTGCGGCCCCGCCGCGAGCCCCCCAGCCTCGTCGTCGACGTCGACGGCTCCCCCGACGCCCAGCGCTCGCTCGCCTGGGCCCTGCGCGAGGCCGCCCGGCGCGAGGCGACGGTGGTGGCCACCTGCGTCCTGGACGAGGGACCCGAGCCCCCGAGCGCCGCCGTCCTGGCCGCCGCCCGTGACCGGCTCGACGCCCTGGTGCTGCGGGCCATCGCCGAGACCGGCGTCTCCGGCCGCGTCCGCACCGCCGTCCTGGAGCGTCCGGTCTTCGACGCCCTCACCGGCGCCGCCCACGGGGGCGACCTCGTGCTCGTCACCGCCACCGGCAAGACGCTGCTGCGCCCGGCGGTGCCGCGCCCGCCCGCGCGGCGGCTGGCCCGCGGCGCCTGATCGGCGGCGCGTCCCGTCGTGTCCTCCCCGCCTCCCGATCGGGCCGTGCCCCCGCCCGATCGCGAGGTCCCCTCCGACAGCGAGCCCGCCTCCGATCGCGAGGTCCCACCCGACCGCGCCGCCGCGTCCGGCGGGCGGTTGGAGGAGACGCTGCACGCGCTGGTCCGGGCCGCGGTCGAGCACGCCGGCGCCCGCTACGGCGCGCTCGGGGTGCTCAGCCCGGACGGGCGGCAGCTCGACCGGTTCGTCGTCGTCGGCACCAGCGACGCCGACGCCGCGCGGATCGGGCGACTGCCCTCCGACGGGGGGACCATGCGGGTCCTCGTGGAGGACCCGGCGCCCCCGCTCCCGGACGGCGGGGCGGCGCACCCGGCCCCGGTCGGCGGCCCGCCGGGACAGCCCCCGATGCGGGCCTTCCTCGGCGTCCCCGTCCGCACGGGCGAGTCCGTGTTCGGCCACCTGTACCTGACCGACAAGCGCGACGGCGGCGACTTCACCACCACGGACGAGGAGGTCGTCCTGGCCCTGACCGCCACGGCCGGCCTCGCCGTGGAGAACGCCCGGCTGGCCGAGGAGGCCGACCACCGGCGCGCGTGGGCGACCGCCGGCGCGGCCGTGGCCACCTCCCTGCTGTCGGGCGGCGACCCCGAGCAGGTGCTGCGCGAGGTCGCCGAAGGGGTGGCCGAGCTCGCCGGCGCGGACCTGTGCGGCGTCGTGGCCCCGGTGGAGGACGAGGAGGACGTGTTCCGCGTCGTCGCCGCCGCCGGCGAGGCGGGCGCCGACGCCGAGGGGGTGCGCCTGCCCCTCGCCGGCACGCGCCTGGAGGAGGCGCACCGGGCGGGCGTGCCGGTGCTCATCGACGACATCACCGCGGTGGCCGAGCGACAGGCGTACGCGCCGGTGGTGCGCGAGCTGGTGGCGGCCGGCTACGGGCCCGGGCTGATCGTCCCACTGGGCGGCCGGCCCGCGGCGGCGACCATCGTCGCGCTGCGACGCGAGGGGCGGCCGGCCTTCGACCGGCCGGCGCTGGAGGGGGCCGCCGCCTTCGCGTCGCGGGTCGGCGTCGCCCTGGAGCTGGCCCGCAGCCAGCGCCGGGAGCGGGACCTGCGGCTGGTCGCCGACCGCGACCGCATCGCCCGCGACCTGCACGACCACGTCGTCCAGCGCATCTACGCCACCGGCCTGGCGCTGGACCGGATCGGCCGGTCGCTGACCGAGCAGGCCCCGGAGGCGTCCGCCCGGATCGCCGAGCGGGTCGACGAGCTGGACGAGACGATCGCGCGCATCCGGGAGGCGATCTTCGAGCTGCACGACGGGGAGACCACCCGGCCGGCCGCGCTGCGCGCCCGGCTCGCCGAGGTGGTGCGCTCGGTGACCGAGGGCCGCGGGCTGCGCGTGACCCTGCGGGTGCGGGACGGCTCGGCCGACCTGCCGGCCGCGCTGGTGCACGACGTGGTGGCGGTCGTGCGGGAGCTGGTGACCAACGTCGTCCGGCACGCGGCGGCCACGCGGGTGACGGCGGAGGTGCGGGTGGACAGCGAGGTCACCGTCGAGGTCACCGACGACGGCCGCGGCATGCCCGCGGTCGCGGCGCGCAGCGGCCTGGCCAACCTCACCGACCGGGCCGAGCGCCGCGGCGGCGGGCTGACGGTGACGGCCGGGCCGCCCGGCACCGCGATCCGCTGGTCGGTCCCCCGGTCCGAGAGCTGACCGTCAGCGCTCGCGCAGCTCGGTGGCGAGGATGGCCGCCTGCGTGCGCCGCTCGAGGCCGAGCTTGGCCAGCAGGTGGCTGGTGTAGTTCTTCACCGTCTTCTCGGCCAGGCCCATCCGCTCGCCGATCTGGCGGTTGGTCAGCCCCTCGCCGATCAGCCGCAGCACGGTGCGCTCCTGCTCGGTGAGCGTCCCCAGCCGACGGGTGCGCTCGGGGTCGGCCGGACTCGGCTCGGCCCGGCGGGGCGGCGGCACCCCGTAGTGGGTGCCCCCGGCGGCGACGGTGCGCACGGCGGAGACCAGCGCCGCCCCCCGCACCTGCTTGAGCAGGTAGCCCGCGGCGCCCGCCTCGGCCGCGGCGGCCACGGCGTCCTCGTCGGCGTAGCTGGTCAGCACGAGGCAGCGCAGCCCGGGCACCCGATCGCGCAGCCGCCGGCACACCTCGGCCCCGTCGCCGTCGGGCAGGCGCATGTCGACGACGGTGACGTGCGGGCGGGCCGCGGGCACCCGCGCCAGGGCCTCCGCCACCGACCCGGCCTCGCCGACGACGGTGATGCCGGGGTCGTCCTCCAGCACCTCGGCGACACCGCGGCGGACCACCTCGTGGTCGTCGACCAGGAACACCCGCACCGGGGGACCGCTGCCGGGCACACCCACCACCTCTCCTTGTGAGGGGCGTCACACCGACGCGTGTCACGCAGAGTAGTGCCTGCAGGTGGGTCGCACACCTCCGTGACGCAATGTGACTAGGCGGGCATGAGGAGTGCTGCGTAGAGGGTCAGGCCCGGGCCGAAGGCCATCACCACCACCGGTCCGTCGACGTCGGCCAGCTCGTCGAGGACCAGCAGCACGGTCGCCGAGGAGCAGTTGCCGTGCTCGGCCAGCACGCGGCGCGAGGGGCCCATCTGCTCCTCGGTCAGCCCCAGCTCGTCGCGGACCACGTCGAGGATGCGGGGGCCGCCCGGGTGCACCGCCCAGCCGGCGACGTCCTCGACCCGCAGGCCGGACGCGGCGAGCAGCTCGTCCACCACGCCGCCGACGTGCCGGGACAGCACGTCGGGCACCCGCGGGGACAGCCCCATCCGGAACCCCAGGTCGGTGACGTCCCAGGTCATGTGGTCGGCGGTGGAGCTGTCGGTGCGGGCGACGACTCCGGCCAGCCGGCGCCCGCGCCCGGCCCCGGGCTCGACGACGACGGCCGCCGCCGCGTCGGAGAACAGCGCGTGCGCCACCACCTGGCCGAGGTCCCGCTGGGCGGGCTGCACGTGCAGGCTGGTGAGCTCGCAGCACAGCAGCACCGCCGGCCGGCCGCGGGCGGTCACGAAGTCCCCCACGGCGGCCAGCCCGGGCAGCGCCGCGTAGCAGCCCATGTGCCCGACCAGCAGCCGCTGCAGCCCTGCGGGCATGCCGAGGTCGGCGGCCAGCCGGATGTCCAGCCCCGGGGTGGCGTACCCGGTGCAGGTGGCGACGGCGAACATGCCGACGTCCCCGGGCGCCAGACCGGCGCTGTCCAGCGCCCCGGCGACGGCCTGCTTGCCCAGCGGCAGCGCCTCCTGGACGTAGCGCGCCATCCGGGCGCCGGTGCCCCAGCCGCTGAGGTCCTCGTCGACCGGGTTGGCCACGGCGTGCCGGGTGCGCACACCGGCCGAGTCGAAGATCCGGCGGGCGGACCGCACCCCCTCGTAGTGCCGCGCGAAGAAGCCCTCCCAGGCCGCGTCCTGGTCCAGGGACGCCGGCAGCGCCTGCCCCGAGCCGGTGACGGCGGCGCTCACCGCTGCGGCTCCCGGGCGTCCGCGCTGCTCACCGAGGGGGTCATGCCTCGACGGTAAGGGGGTCGGGCGCTCCGTGCTCCCCCACCGGGTCGTGCACCGCCGTCCCCTCCCCCGGCCGCGACGCCCGCTTCACCCCGTAGCCGGCGAACAGCACCGACGTGAACGGCAGCCGGCGCATCCGCACGCCGCTGCGCCGGCCCAGCCGCCAGGCCACCAGGTCGCGCACCGACGGGCGCAGCCCGACCAGCCGCAGGTCCAGGCCCAGCCGGTCCGCGGCCGCGAGCAGCCGGCGCCGGTCGACGAACAGCGCCGGGTCGTGGATGCCCGTCGGGGGGCCGCCCGGGATGCGCTCGAACAGGTCGACGGCGACCCAGCCGGCCAGCCGGGTGGCCGCGATCGCGTCGATGACCAGCGTGCCCCCGGGGCGCAGCAGGCGGGCGCACTCGGCGAGCACCGCGACGTCGTCGGCCACGTGCTCGAGGACCTCGCCGGCGACGACGACGTCGGTGCACCCGTCGGCCAGGGGCACCTGCAGGACCGACCCCCGCACCGGCAGCACGCCGTGCTCGGCGGCCACGCGCAGGGCCGGCAGGTTCAGGTCGACCCCGACGTGCCGGTACCCCAGCCGGGCCGCGTGCGGCGCCATCAGCCCGCCGCCGCACGCCAGGTCGACCAGCAGCGCGCCCGGCTGCGGGGCCGGCGGGACGTGCTCGGCCCGGGCGGCTGCGAGCCAGTGCAGCATCGCGAAGCCCCCGGACGGCTCCCACCACTGGTCGGCCAGCTCGTCGTACTGCGCGGGGTCGTTGCGCCGGGGGTCGTCTCTGCGCATGCGGCTCCTAGCGGCCCTTGAGGGGGTCGTGCCCCCAGTTCATCAGCGAGTGGCGCCAGCGGGAGGACTCGAGGTCCTCCTTCGCCGGCTCCTGCGCCAGGTGCCGCTGGACGTAGCCGTGCACCGTGCGCATGTGTGCGAGGTCGTCGTCGGTCAGGTCGGCCTTCTTCGTCC
The DNA here is from genome assembly GCF_054050555.1 of Blastococcus sp. SYSU D00695. Taxonomy (NCBI): domain Bacteria; kingdom Bacillati; phylum Actinomycetota; class Actinomycetes; order Geodermatophilales; family Geodermatophilaceae; genus Blastococcus; species Blastococcus sp. SYSU D00695. Next base: position 73,612 of record NZ_JBJGZP010000011.1, read on the forward strand.
TCAGCAACTCCACGATCCGGCGGCCCGACGCGTGCCCGGTCGACTCCCCCGCCCCGTCGCGCTTCTGCCCGACCGCCTTCGACTCGTCGGTGTCCAGCCACTCCTCGAGCTCCTTGGGCGTCATGTTGACCGCCTCCGCGAAGTCGCGGCGGATGGTGTCGCTGTCGTCGTCGGCCATGTGTCCTCCCCGGGTCGTGGTCGGTGCCGCCCTACCCGGCCGTGCGCCACCGGGAACCGCGCCGGTCGGGCAGGGTGGGGGCGTGGAGGACGATCCGGACGGGATCTTCGACGTCGCCGCCGCGCGGCGCAGCGCGCTGGCCCGCGGCGAGACCCTGGACCAGCTGCTGGACCGCAACCTGGCCGAGCTGCTGCAGGAGCTCCGGGTGGCCATCACCGGCGTCCAGGTGCTCTTCGCCTTCCTGCTCGGCCTGGCCTTCACCCAGCGCTTCGCCGACCTGGACGACTTCGGCATCGCGGTCTACACGGTCACGCTGCTGACCACCGCGCTGGCCACGGTGCTGCTGATCGCGCCGGTCCCCTTCCACCGGCTGGTCTTCCGGCGGCGGCAGAAGGGCACGCTCATCCGGGTCGCCGACGTGATGCTGCGGGCGGGGCTGGCCATGCTCGTGGTCGCCATCAGCTGCGGCACGCTGCTGGTGCTCGACGTCGCGATCGGGCGGGGGGCCGCCATCACCGGCGGGACGGTGGTGCTGGTCACCGGCGTGGTGACCTGGTACGCGCTGCCCCTGTGGCTGCGCCGCCGTTTCCCGGCCGGGCCTGCGGATACAGCCTCGACGTCGACCCCGAGGGAGGACCCACCATGAGCGAGCCCGGCAGCGGCCGCACGCCGCACCCCGACCAGCCCGCCGAGAGCGGGGCGCAGGAGCCCGGGTCCTCGGGGAGCGGCCGGACGCCGCACCCCGAGGAACCGGCCGAGGGCGCGGAGCGGATCGACGGCGAGGAGGTGGGCGGCCAGGGGGCCGACACGCCCTCCTGACCCGCCGCCGCGGCCCGGGGCTCCGGGCCGCGGGCCCCTCCCCCCGCCCGTCGCGGCGGCGGCCCCGGCAGGATGGGCCCCCACCACCGCGGCAGGCGCTCCCCCGGCCCCCGCCGCCCGTCCGCCCCGGAGGTCGCGTTGTCCGTCACCGTCGTCGGCAGCCTCAACGAGGACGTGCTCGTTCCCGTCGACCGGCTGCCCGGCCGCGGGGAGACGGTCGTCGGCGGCGCGCCGACCACCGCCGCCGGCGGCAAGGGCGCCAACCAGGCCGCCGCCGCCGGCCGGCTGGGCCCGGGGGTGCACATGATCGGCCGGGTCGGGGACGACCCCGCCGGCGCCCGCATGCAGGCCGCGCTGGCCGAGTGCCGGGTCAACGTCAGCCGCGTGCTGCGCACCGCCGGCGTCCCCACCGGGACGGCGACGATCCCGGTCGAGCGCGGCAGCGGGGAGAACCTCATCGTCGTCGTGCCCGGCGCCAACGCCGCCCTCGCACCGGAGGACGTCGAGGTCGCCCCGGTGCAGCGGGCCGAGGTCCTGCTGCTGCAGCTCGAGGTGCCGATGGACACCGTGGTCGCCGCCGCGCGCGCGGCCGCGGGCACCGTCGTGCTGAACCCCGCGCCGCCCGCGCCGCTGCCCGCGGACCTGCTCGCCCGGGTCGACGTGCTGGTGCCCAACGAGCACGAGCTGGCCGGGCTGGCCGGCGTCCCGGACACCGAGCGCCCGCCGGCCGAGGTCGCCGCGCTCGCCCGCGGCCTCGCCGGCCCCGGGACGGCGGTGGTGGTCACCCTGGGCGCCCGCGGCGCGGTCCTCGTCCCGCCCGGGGGCGCCCCGGCACTGCTGCAGGCACCGCCGCCGGTCGACGCGGTGGACACCACCGGCGCCGGCGACTGCTTCTGCGGCGCGCTGTGCCAGGCGATGGCCCGCGGGCAGGAGCTCGCCGAGGCCGTGCGCTACGCGGTCACCGCGGCCGCCCTGTCGACGACGGGTCCCGGCGCCCGCGGGGCCCTGCCGGCCAACCGCGACGTCCAGGCCGCCCTCGAGCGGACCCCCGCGGCCGAGCCGGTCGCGGTCCCCGCGGCGGCGACGGCCGGCTGACCGGCGGGCCGCTCAGGCGGTCCAGGGGGACGGCGGGGCGGCCTCGCCGGGCACGGCGAGCGGGTGGACCGGGGCCGCGGCGCGCAGCGCGCTGCCCAGGAACTGCAGGTCCGAGCCGACCACCAGGTACCCCGCGGACCCCAGGCCCAGCTCCTCGGCGACCTCCGGGCGGGGCGACCAGCCACCGAAGCCGACGCCCCGCGCCCGCGCGGCGGCCGCCACGGCGGCGACCGCGGTGCGGATCCCGTCCGCGTCCGACGGGTCCAGGCCCAGCGCGACGGTGAGGTCGGTGGTCCCGACGAAGGCGACGTCCAGACCGTCCAGCACCTGCTCCAGCGGGTCGCTGGTCCGGCCCTCGATCTCGCCCACCACCAGCGGCGGCTCGGCGCGCTCCATGGCGAGGTAGTCGGCCAGCCCCATGGCACCGAAGCCCGCGGCGGCGTGCGCGAGGCCCACCGACCGCCGGCCCGCCGGGCCGTAGGTCACCGCCGCCTGCAGCTCCCGCCGCTGCGCGACGGAGGTGAGCCTCGACAGCTGCACGCCGACCGCGCCCGCCTCGAGCACCCGGTTCACCAGCGCGGGGTCCACGCTCGCCACGCGGGCCAGCGCCGGCAGGCCGAGCGCGTCGGCGTACCGCAGCAGCGCGAACGCCTCCACGTCGGCCAGCGCCGAGTGCTCCAGGTCCACGACGACGAAGTCGAACCCGGCGGAGGCGGCCAGCTCGATCACGTCGGGGCAGGGCAGCTTCACGAAGACGCCGGTCACGCGCTCGCCGGAGGCCAGGGCGGCCCGCAGCCCCGCCCTCGCCCGGTGGACGTCGCTCACCGCGGCCTCCCGTCGATCGGTGGGTACTGGGCCGGGACGGCCCGCGCACACCCTGCCAGTTCGCGGCACGGAGCCGGGCAGGGCGGCGGCGGAGTTGCGTCACACCCCGCCCGGTCCCGGGCGCAGCGCCTGCGGCGACCGGGGACTGGACGGCGTCCGCCATACTCGTACGCAACCGATAACCATTCTCAGGAGCCTCGTGTCCCGCGCCCGCACGCCCGCCGCCGCGCTCGCGGTCGCCACCGTCCTCGCGGTCGCCGGCTGCTCCGACGGGGACGCGGGCCCGGTGACGGCGACCGGGGACCCGGCCAACTGCCCGGGTGAGGTGCTCGACGTCGTCGTGTCGGTCGCCCAGTGGGGCTCGATCGTCGACCAGCTCGGCGGCGACTGCGCCACCGTCACCACCGTGCTGGGCTCGGCGGCCGGCGACCCGCACGACCACGAGGCGAGCACCGGCGACATCGCCGCGTTCGAGGACGCCGACGTGGTCGTCGTCAACGGCGCCGGGTACGACCGGTGGGCCGCCGACGCGGCGGCCGACGTCTCCCCCCGGCCCCTGGTGGTCGACGTGGCCGCGCTGGGCGACGTCGCCGACGGCGAGGACCCGCACCTGTGGTACGAGCCGGAGCTCGTCCCGCGGTTCGCCGACGCCGTGACGCAGACCCTCACCGACCTGTCGCCCGACGCCGGCCCGTACCTGCAGCAGCAGCGGGCGCTGTTCACGACCGAGCTGCAGCCCTACGTCGAGGCGCTGGCGCGGCTGCGCGCCCTGGCCCCCGGCCGCGCCTACGCCGCCACCGAGCCGGTGTTCGACCGCACCGCCCGGGCGGTCGGGCTGGCCGACGCCACCCCGGCCGGCTACCGCTCCGCCGTCGGGAACGAGGGCGAGCCGGCGCCGGGTGACCTCGCGGAGTTCGAGGCGGCGCTGGCCGGCGGCCGCGTCGACGTCCTGCTGTTCAACACCCAGACCGCCGGCAGCCTGCCCGATCGGCTGCGCGCCGCGGCCGAGGACGCCGGCGTGCCGGTCGTGGAGGTCACGGAATCCGCGCCCGAGGACGCGGGTTCGTTCGTCGAGTGGCAGGTGGACCAGCTGGAGCGACTCTCCGACGCCCTCGAGGACGCCGCGTGACCGCGGGCGCGACGGCGCCGCCGGACCCCGCGGCCCCGCGCCCCCCGGCCCTCACGCTGACCGACGTCAGCGTCGTCCGCGCGGGACGGACCGTCTGGTCACAGGGCACCCTGGCCGTGCCGACCGGCGCCGTCGTCGGCGTGATCGGGCCCAACGGGGCGGGCAAGACGACGCTGTTCCAGGTCGCCCTCGGGCTGCTGCCCGTCGCCGGCGGCCGGGTGGAGGTGCTCGGCGCCCCGCCGCGGCGCGGGGACCGGCGGATCGGGTACGTCCCGCAGAACTACACCGCCGCGCTGGGCGACGCGATCCGCTGCCGCGACCTGGTCGCCCTGGGCGTCACCGGGCACCGCTTCGGCCTGCGCCGCACCACGGCCGCCGAGCGCGCCCGCGTGGAGGAGGCGCTGCGCCGGGTGGGGGCCCTGGAGTACGCCGACCGCCGCATGTCGGAGCTGTCCGGCGGCCAGCAGCAGCGCGTGGCCATCGCCCAGGCCATCGTCGACGACGCCGAGCTCCTCCTGCTCGACGAGCCGCTGGCCAACCTCGACCTGCGCAACCAGCAGGAGATCGTCAGCCTGCTCGGCGACCTCCGCCGCGAGCGCCCCGTGACGATCATGATCGTCGCGCACGACCTCAACCCGCTGCTGCCGGTGCTCACCGACGCCGTCTACCTGCTCGACGGCCACCCCCACCACGACCCGATCGGCGAGGTGGTGCAGGAGGACCTGCTCACCCACCTGTACGGCACGACCGTGCGGGTCGTGCGGACGGCGCAGGGCGACCTGTTCACCCGCGCCACCGGACCGGACGTCGCATGACCGCCCTCGCCGCGTCCGTGCAGTTCCAGTCCGACTGGTGGCAGGTGCTGCAGACCGACTTCATGCGCAACGCGCTGATCGGCGGCTCCCTGGTCGCCGTCGCGGCCGGGCTGCTGGGCTACTTCGTCATCACGCGCAGCAACGCCTTCGCCGCGCACGCGCTGGCCCACATCGGCTTCCCCGGGGCCACCGGCGCGATCCTCGTCGGCGCCCCGATCACCCTGGGCCTGGCGGTGTTCTGCGTCGGCGGCGGGCTGCTCATCGGCCTGCTGGGCCGCCGCGTGGCCGAGCGCGAGATCGCGACCGGGACCGTGCTGGCCTTCGCCACCGGCCTCGGCGTGCTGTTCGGCTCGCTGGCCAGTGCCAACGCCAGCACCACCACGTCGGTCCTGTTCGGCAACCTGCTCGCGGTCTCCGACGACGAACTCCTGGTCTTCGGCCTGTTCACCGCGGCGGTGGTGGTCGTGCTGGGGCTGATCGCCCGGCCGCTGGTGTTCGCCTCGGTGGACCCCGCGGTGGCCGAGGCGCGCGGCGTTCCGGTGCGGGCGCTGGGGGTCGCGTTCGTCGTCCTCCTGGCGCTGACGATCACGATGGCGGTGCAGGTCGTCGGCACGCTGCTGCTGTTCGGCCTCGTGGTCACCCCGGCGGCGACCGCGCTCCGGCTGACCGCGCGGCCGGGCCGGGTGGCCGCGATCGCCGTCGCCATCGCCCTGATCTCGGTCTGGGTGGGGCTGGTGCTCGCGGCGATGGTCGACCTGCCCCCGAGCTTCTTCGTCGTCACCGTGTCCGTCGCGGTGTGGGCGGCGGTGCTCGCCGGCACCCGCCGCCGGTCCGGCCGGCCACGGACCGGCCCCCGCCCCGGTGACGGCCACACCGCCGACGCCGTCCCCACGGCAAGCCGCCCGCCGGCGTTGTGACGCACATCTCAGCCGATCGGACGCATCTCACTCCCGCGGGGCTGTTTCCCGCGGGTGTCGGCCGGGGACCCTGTGTCCCATGGAGGACACGCAGCGCGACGCCGGGGTGACGACCGAGGACGCCGTCGAACAGTTGGTCGACGAGGCCCGGGACCAGCAGTCGTCCGCCGGGCCCGTCTCCCGGATGCTGGCCAACCCCCGCCGGGTCCGCCGCTCCTGACGCACTCCCCCAGGTCCCGCCGCGCGCACGTCCGCGGCGGGACCCGGCACGTCGGCCCGGGGCGGGCCGCCCGCGGCTGACCCGCCGCGCACCACAGGTGTCCCACCGATCCCCGGCGCCCCGGGCCACCCGCCCGCCTCTCGTCACCCAGTGCAACCAACCTGGGGCCGGGGACGGCGTGCCGCGAACTGCTCCGTCACGCCCCGGTGCACGATCCGGGACGTGACCGCAGCCGCCCTCTCCCTCGCCGCCGACGCCTCCGGCACCGACGGGGTCCCCGTCCGCCGCAGCCGCGCGGAGCGGCAGGCCATCGTCCTCGACACCGCCGAGCGGCTGTTCGCCGCCCGCAGCTCGCGGAGCGTGGGGATGGACGAGCTGGTGCGCGAGACCGGCCTGGGCAAGATGACCGTGTACCGGCTCTTCAAGAGCAAGGACGAGCTGGTCGGGGCCTACCTCGCCCGCAAGGCCGCCACCGTGCTGGCCGCCGTCGACGCCGACCTGGTGCGCCTGGACGGCGACCCGCGCGCGGCACTGCTCGCCGTCGTCGACATCGTCGAGCGGGACGTGACCCGCGCCGGCTTCCGCGGCTGCCCGTTCACCAACGTCAGCAGCGAGTACGACGACGCCACGCACCCCGCCCGCAGCGCTGCGGCCGACTACAAGTTCGAGCTGCACGCGCGCCTGGAGCGCCTGGCCGACCAGCTGCTCCCGGGCGCCGGTGACGACCTGGCCGCGCAGATCCACCTGGTCATCGACGGCATGTACCTGTCCGGCGGCCTGCTCGGGCCCGACGGCCCGGCGTCGCACGGGCGCCGGCTGGCCGAGCGGCTGATCGACGTCGCGCTGGGCGCCGCCCCCGTCCCGGCCTGACGCGGGCGCCGCCACTGGGGGAGCGCCGCCGCCGTTCCCCCCGCAGGATGCAGGGGTGACCGACGACCGCAGCCGCCCGGACCTCGACGACACGACGGTCGAGGGGCTGGGCAAGCTCTCCGAGGCCCTCGAGACCATCGAGCAGGCCCGCGGCCAGCTCTACGGCTTCCACCAGCACTCCGGCAAGGCCGACCTCCTGCTCCAGGACGCCGTGCGGCTGTTCCGGGAGGCCGGTCACACGCAGCTGGCCGACGACCTCGACCAAGACCTCGTGGGGCGCAACGTCATCGCCGACCGGTGGACCTTCCAGATCGTCGAGGACTACGACGCCGGCTACTGGTCGGTGTTCCGCGCCTTCGACGAGCGGGCCCGCACCGAGCTCGCCGACGGTGACCGGCACGTCTACGAGGCCCGGATGAAGCAGCGCGAGCGCACGGCAGGCCACCCGAACCACCAGGCCGGCCCGGCGCTCGCCGACTGACCGGACCACCGTCGACGCGGCGATGCCGTCGCCGTCCGCCCCCGTCGCCCGCCGGTCCCCGCGGTTTCCGGCCGGCCGCAGCCGGGCACCGCTGGCGGATGACGATGCCGAACGCCGACGACGCCGGCTCCCCGCGCGAGGCGCGCCCCCTCGGGGCCGAGAAGGCGCCCGGGGAGGACCGGGACTCCCTCGGGGCGACGGAGGGCCCCGCCGACGGGATCGCCGGCCCCGCCTGGCCACCGGCCGACACCGAGCCCGACGCGCACTGACCCCCGCGCACCGACCCCGCGCACCAGCCCCAGGCACCGACCCCGACGCGGCCCGGCCCGGGCGCACGGCCGTTTCACCAGCGCGATCGCGGGCAGACCTGACGACGTGACCACGCCAGGCCAGCCCGCCGACCCCTATCCCGGCGCCACCCCCGGCGCTCCGCGCGCCCCCGGGGTCCCGGGCACCGGCACCCCGCCCGGGACGGCGCCGGGGACCGCGCCCCGGGCCACTCCCGGGACGACGTCCGCCGCCACGGGCGGCCCGGGCACGAGCGCCGGTCCCGCACGGGGCGCGGGGACCCCGGCCGGGCCGCAGCGCAGCACGGGCCGCGCGATCGGGCGCACCCTCGCCCTGGCGCTGCTGCTGTTCGTGACGGTGGTGCTGGTCCTGTTCGTCGTCTTCAACACGCAGAGCGTCGACATCAGCCTGGTGTTCGCCGACGTCAACGCGCCGCTGGTGCTGGCCCTGCTGATCGCGGCCGTGCTGGGTGCCCTGGTGTCGGGCCTGGCCGCCGCCGTCCTGCGTGCCCGCCGCCGCAACCGCTGAGCACTCCGCCCACCCAGCACCCCGCCCACCCAGCACCCCACCCGCCACTCTGCGGGCGAACTGCAGACCGTGCCGCCGGGATCCCGTCCGCACGGTGGGGAAACCGCCCGCAGAGTGGTGACGCGGCGTACCCCTGCGGCGCGCACCCGCCCGCGGGGCGCCCCCGGGGCGCCCCCGCGGCACCCCGTCCGCTGAGCGCCCCGTTCCGCTGAGCGCCCCGTCCGCTCGGCACCCCGCCCGCCGCGCTCCCTCCTCCGGGGCACGCCGGGGCGTGTCGGGGCTCCGTCGCTTGCCGTTGTTACCGGCCGGTAATAGCGTTTGTTACCGGCTGGTAGGAACCGCCGGGACGGCACGGAGCACGGGAGCCACGCGCGCATGAGCCACTACACCGCGAACCTGCGGGACCTCGAGTTCAACCTCTTCGAGTTCCTCGACACCAAGGACCGCTTCGGCACCGGGCCGTTCGCCCAGATGGACGCCGAGACCGCGCGCGGGGTGCTCGCCGAGATCCGCCGCCTCGCCGAGGGCCCGATCGCCGCGTCCTTCACCGACGCCGACCGCAACCCGCCGGTGTTCGACCCGGCCACGTCGTCGGTGACGCTGCCCGAGTCGTTCAAGCAGTCGGTGCGCGCGCTCGACGACGGCGAGTGGTTCCGCCTCGACCTGCCCGAGGAGCTCGGCGGCGTCGGTGCACCGGTGGCGCTGCGCTGGGCGGCCTTCGAGATGGTCCTCGGCGCCAACCCCGCCGTGTTCATGTACGGCTCGGGCCCCACCTTCGGCAGCGTGCTGTGGGAGCTCGGGACGCCGGAGCAGAAGAAGCTGGCGCAGCTGATGATCGACCGCCGGTGGGGCGCCACGATGGTGCTCACCGAGCCCGACGCCGGCTCCGACGTCGGGGCCGGCCGCACCCGGGCGGTGCCGCAGCCCGACGGGTCCTGGCACGTCGAGGGCGTGAAGCGGTTCATCACCTCCGCCGAGCACGACCTGTCCGACAACATCGTCCACCTGGTGCTGGCCCGCCCCGAGGGTGCGAAGCCGGGCACGAAGGGCCTGTCGCTGTTCGTCGTCCCCAAGTTCCACGTCGACGTCGAGACCGGCGAGCTGGGCGAGCGCAACGGCGTCTACGTCACCAACGTCGAGAAGAAGATGGGCCTCAAGGTCTCCACGACCTGCGAGGTCACCTTCGGCGACGGCCCGGTGCCCGCGAAGGGCTGGCTGGTCGGCGAGGTGCACGACGGCATCGCCCAGATGTTCACGATCATCGAGTACGCGCGGATGTTCGTCGGCACCAAGGCGATCGCCACGCTGTCGGCCGGCTACCAGGTCGCCCTCGACTACGCGAAGAACCGCGTGCAGGGCGCCGACCTGGCCGCGACCGCCAAGGACGCCCCGCGGGTGACCATCACCCACCACCCGGACGTGCGCCGCTCGCTGATGCTGCAGAAGTCCTACGCCGAGGGCATGCGGGCGCTCTACCTGTACGCGGCCAGCTTCCGCGACCAGGTGCTGGAGGCCCAGGCCGCCGGCCGGGGCGACAGCGAGGAGGCCCGGCTCGCCGCCCGCGTCAACGACCTGCTGCTGCCGGTGGTGAAGGGCTTCGGCTCCGAGCGGGCCACCCAGCTGCTCACCCAGGAGTCGCTGCAGACGCTCGGCGGGTCGGGCTACCTGCAGGACTACCCGGTCGAGCAGTACATCCGGGACTCCAAGATCGACACCCTCTACGAGGGGACGACGGCGATCCAGGGCCAGGACTTCTTCTTCAGGAAGGTCGTCAAGGACGGCGGGGTCGCGCTGACCTGGCTGGCCTCCCAGATCCAGGCCACCGTCGACGGCGCGACCGGGGACGGCCGCCTGAAGGAGGAGCGGGCCCACCTGGGCAGCGCGCTGGGCGAGGTCCAGGCGATGGTCACCGCGATGTCCGGCCACCTGACCGCCGCCCAGGAGGACATGGCCGACGTCTACAAGATCGGCCAGAACACCTCCCGGCTGCTGCTGGCCGTGGGCGACCTGGTGACCGCCTGGCTGCTGGTGCGCCAGTCCGAGGTGGCCCTGGCCGCCCTGGCCGGCGCGGTGAGCGAGCGCGACCGGCACTTCTACGAGGGCAAGCTCGCCGCGACCCGTTTCTTCACCTCCCAGGTGCTGCCGCGGCTGGCCGGCGAGCGGGCGATCGTCGAGGCCACCGACAACTCCCTCATGGAGGTCGACGAGGCCGCCTTCTGACGGAGGACCCCCGTGCTGCCCACCGCTCGCGAGCTCGCGGCGGGCCCCTGCACGGGGGCCGTTCCCGGACGTCGCGCACGGCCGTCTCCCCGCCCGGGGAGGCGGCCGTCGCCGTGTGTGCGGCCGGCCGGAGCGGGCATGGACGACGTCGACCCCACCACGGGACCGCCGGCCGGGACCGGCCGCGACCGCCCCCGCGCGGCGCAGCCCCCGCCCGCGGACGAGCGACCCAGGAGACGACATGAGCGAGCCCCAGCGCACCGGCTACGGCGAGTCCCCCGACACCGCCGACAGCGGCGGGGACCTGGTCGACGGCACGACCGGGCACACCCCGGGCGACGGCGGCGAGCGCGACACGACGCTCACCACCGACGACGAGGCGCAGCGCGACGACTCCGTCGTCCGCGGCGGCAACGACGCCGGCTGACGCCTCCCGGGACCGGGCCGGCTAGATCCAGCCGTGCCGCTGCGCGGCCGCCACGGCCGCGTGCCGGTTGGCGGCGCCCAGCTTCGCCGCGGCCGCCGACAGGTGGTTGCGGACCGTCCCCGGCGACAGGTGGACCCGCGCGGCGATCTCCTCCACCGGGGCGCCGGTCGCGGCGAGCTCCAGCACGTCGGCCTCCCGCGGGGTGAGCGGGCTGTCCCCGGCGCTGATCGCCTCCGCGGCCAGCTCCGGGTCCACGTAGCGGCCGCCCCGGTGGACGGTGCGCACCACGTCGGTGAGCACCGACGACTGCACCGTCTTGGGCAGGAAACCGCGCACCCCGGCGGCCAGGGCCCGCTTGAGGTGCCCGGCCCGGCCGTGGCCCGTCACGATGACGCAGGCGCACCCCGGCAGGAGCCCGGCCAGCTCGGCGGCGACGGAGATCCCGTCGCGGTCGGGCATCTGCAGGTCCAGGACGGCGACGTCGGGGGCGTGCGCCCGGGCCATCGCCAGCGCCTCCGCGCCGGACGCGGCCTGGGCGACCACCTCGACGTCGTCCTCCAGGGCCAGCAGGGCGGCCAGCGCCGACCGGATCAGGTTCTCGTCGTCGGCCAGCAGGACCCGGATCACGGCGCCTCCTCCACGGGCAGCGCGGCGGCGAGGGTGAACCGCCCGCCCGCGCCGGCGGCGGTCAGCGTCCCGGAGGCGGCGGCGAGGCGCTCGGCGAGCCCGGTCAGGCCGCTGCCCCACCGCGGCTCGCCGGGCCCGGCCCCGTCGTTGTCCACGGTCAGGACCGCGCGGCCGCCGTCCACCGCGAGGGTGATCGCGCACGTCGCCGCCCGGCTGTGCCGCAGCACGTTGGTCACCGCCTCCCGCACCACCCAGCCCAGCGCCGTCTGCACGCGCTCGGGCAGCTGGGCCCCGCACTCCTCGCCCGCCACCGTGCAGGCCACCCCGGCCGCGCGCAGCACGGACCGGGCGCCGGCGAGCTCCCCGGCCAGGTCCGCTGTGCGGTAGCCGCGCACGACCTCGCGCACCTCGCGCAGCGACTGCTCGGCGATCCGGCTGATGTCGGCCACCTCGTCGGCCGCCTCGGGCCGCCGCCGGCGCACGAGCTCGCCGGCCAGCTGGCTCTTCACCGCGATCGCCGACAGGTTGCGGCCCATGACGTCGTGCAGGTCGCGGGCGAACCGCAGCCGCTCCTCGGCGACGGCCAGCTGCAGCTGCACGCCGCGGTTGCGCTCGGTCTCCACGACGACGTCCAGCACCCACACCGAGAAGCGGAAGGCCAGCGCCAGGCCCACCAGGGCGAGGCCCATGGCGACCGCCTGGGCCACCGCCGCGGGCAGCGACCGGCCGGCGACGACGGCGGCCCCGCCGACGAGCACGCCTGCCCCGGCGCCGGCCGCGGTGAGCACCCGGGAGGACCACAGCGGCGCGCACGCGGTCAGTGCCATGGCCAGCGGCAGGCCGACCACCCACGCCACCGCCTCCGGCGTCGTGCTGCCGCGCAGGCCGACGAGCCCCACGAGGGCCGCGGCGAGGGCGGCGGCGACCAGGGCGCCGACGAGCCGGTACGGCACCCCGGCCCCGCGCTCCGGGACCGCCAGCCCGGCGCGGACCACCGCGATGCCGAGGGCCGCGACGGTGACGCAGGTGAGGACGTAGCCGGCCACCACGGGCGGGCCGGCCTCGGCCGCGACCGGGGACAGGGCGAGCAGGGCCAGCAGCGGCGTGAGGGCGAGCCAGCAGTAGAAGGACCAGCGGGTGTACAGGTCCAGGCGCTGCGGCGCGGTGCGGCTCTCCCACCACCGCGAGACGGTCGGCACGGCGAGGATGCTGCCGTACCGGCCGTCGGCGTGCGCCGCGTGCGTCACCGCCGGGGCGCCCAGCGGAAGACGCGGGGCGCGACGAGCGCGCCGGCGACCAGCCACACGGCCAGCACGGCCAGCGGCACGGGGGCCGCCGCCCACGCACCGGCGAGGTCCACCGCGTCGCCGGCGGGGGTGCGCCCGGCCAGGCCCAGGCGGGCCAGCTCGACCACCGGGGTCAGCGGCAGCAGGCGGGCCACGTCGGCCAGCCCGTCGGGCAGCGCCGACAGCGGGAACAGCAGCCCGGACAGGGCCGTGGTGGCCATCACCAGCGGCAGGGTGGTGATCTGCGCGCTCTCCGGCGTGCGGGTGAACGCGGTGCTGGCCAGCGCCAGCAGGACCATGAGCGCGGCCCCGCCGAACAGCGCCAGCACCGGCAGGACGACGTCGACCGGCGCGGCCCACTCCCCGATCACCGCGACGCCCGCGGTCACGACGGCGACCTGCCCGACGGTCACCAGCAGCGTCGGCGCGGCCGTGCCGAGCAGCACCTCGGCGTCGGTGAGCTCGCCGGTGCGCATCCGCTGCAGCACCAGCTCCTCGCGGCGGGCGACGTACGTCGTCACCAGGTTGTAGTAGGTGAGGAAGACCAGGGTGATGCCGACGGCGGCCACGAGCAGCTGGGGGCCGGCGGGGTCGTCGTCGGAGCCGATCCCCAGCGTCGGCACCGCCGCGACCAGCAGCAGCGGCAGCAGCACGGAGTTGACGAGGGCGGTGCGGTTGCGCGTCAGCAGCCGCGTCTCCGCGGCCGCGAGGACGAGGGTGCGCCGCACGGGGGCGGGCGCGCGGGTGGCGAGGGTGGTCACGGTGCGGTCCTCCGGGGTCCGGGTGGGCGGGCGGTCGGGCGCGGTCAGGCGGCCGCGGGCGCGGGGTACGGCTCCAGGTGCGGGGCGTCGTCCGGGGCGTCGGCGACGGCGAGGAAGGCCTGCTCGAGCGTCGCCGAGCGGGCCTGCAGGCCGACGAGCTCGACGCGCTCGCGGTCGGCCCACGCCAGCAGCTGCGTGAGCGCCGGCTGCAGCGCCCGGGTCTCCAGCTCGACGCGGGCCCCGGTCCCGGCCGACCGGGTGGCGGGCAGCTCCGGCAGGTCCGGCGCGCCGGGGCGCAGCTCGAACCGGATGGTCGCCGGCTGCGTGGCCGCGAGCTCCCCCGCGGTGCCGCTGAGCACGATCCGGCCGGCGCGCATGATCGCGATCCGGTCGGCCAGCTCCTCGGCCTCCTCCAGGTGGTGGGTGGTGAGGACGACGGCGGCGCCCTCGGCCACGTGCCGGCGGACCAGCCCCCACACCGCGCGCCGGCTCTCGGGGTCCAGGCCGGTGCTCGGCTCGTCGAGCACGACGACCCGAGGCCGGCCGAGCAGGGCCAGGGTGAGGTCCAGCCGGCGGCGCTCCCCGCCGGACAGGCTGCGCACCGCCACGTCGGCCCGGCCGGTGAGCCCGACCTGCGCCAGCGCCTCCGCCAGGGGCAGCGGGGAGGTGAGCGTCCCGGCCCAGGTGCGCACCGTCTCGGCGACGGTCAGGTCGCCGGGCAGCCCGCTGGCCTGCAGCAGCACCCCCAGCGACGGCCGGACGGCGGCCCGCTCGGCGATCGGGTCGTGGCCCAGCACGCGCACGGTGCCCGCCGCCGGTGCGGCCAGCCCCTCCAGGACCTCCAGCGCCGACGTCTTCCCCGCGCCGTTGACGCCCAGCAGCGCGAACACCTCGCCGGGCCGGACCTCGAAGGAGATGCCCCGGACGGCCCGGAAGCCGCCGTAGCGGCGCTCGAGGTCGACGACCTCGACGGCGGGGGCGCCGGGGTCGGCGCCCGGCGGGGAGGACGGCGCGGGGTGCGGGGACGGCGCGGGCTGCATGCGGGCTCCTCGGGTGGGCGGGGGCGGCCGCGGCGCGACCGGGGTCCTCGGGACACCTCCGAGGCTGCCGCCGGACCGGGCCGGGCACAGGTGCCACCGCTCACGACCGCGGCGGCTCCCGGCACGGGTCGCCCCTGACACGTGTCACGGGTGCGCCCGGACACGGAGCCGCCGCCGTCCGGGGTGGGGAGGGTGCACCGGCGCCTACCCTGGGCCGGTGCCGACCGCGTTCCCGACCGCGCTGGCGGCCGGCGAGTGGCGGCGCCGGGCCGCGGCGCACGCGGAGCGGGCCGACGCGCTGACCGCCGGGCACCGGGCGCGGCGCTCCCGCGGCGAGCGGCACGCGGTCGAGGACTTCCTCTACACCTACTACGACACCCGCCCGGCGGTGCTGCGCCGCTGGCACCCCGGCGCGGGGGTGGCACTGCTCCCCGGCGACGACGGGACGCCGGCCCCGCAGGCCGGCACCCGCTGGTACGCCACCGACGCACGCGGCGCCGTCGCCCTGGACACCGGCGCCTTCCTCGCCGACCGGGGCGACACCGTCCGCTTCGTGGCCCGCCTGCTCGCCGCGACCGCGGGCCGGCCGGCCTTCACCGGCTGCTTCGGGCTGCACGAGTGGGCCATGGTCTACCGCGCCGACGAGCGCCGGCACGCCCTGCCGCTGCGGCTCGGCCGCGCCGGCACCGACGCCGTGGTCGAGGCCCACCCCATCCGGTGCAGCCACTACGACGCGTTCCGCTTCTTCACCCCGGAGGCGGTCGGCCGCAACGCCCTGCAGCCGACCCGGGCCACGCAGGTCGACCACGAGCAGCCGGGGTGCCTGCACGCGGGCATGGACCTGCACAAGTGGTCGCTGAAGCTGGGCCCGGCGGTGCCCGGCGAGCTGGCGCTGGACTGCTTCGCGCTCGCCGCCGACGTCCGGGTGCTGGACATGGAGGCCTCCCCCTACGACCTCTCCGCCCACGGCCGGACCCCCGTCCGGATCGAGACGCCCGAGGGGCGGGCGGAGTACGCCCGCCGGCAGCGGGCCCTGGCCGAGCGCGGGGCCCGGCTGCGGGCCCGCCTGCTCGACGTCTGCACGGCGGTCCTGGCGGGCCCGCCGGCGGCACGTCACACGGCCGGGCCGGGGGCCGCGGTCAGCGGGTCGGCGGGCGCCGGGCCCGACCAGCTGGCGGCCGGGGAGGGCAGCCCCAGCAGGTAGCCCTGGGCCAGCAGGACGCCGCAGGACCGCAGCGCGTCCCGCTCCGCCTCGGTCTCGACGCCGGAGGCGACCACCTGGCAGCCGCGCTCGGCGGCGAAGGGCACCAGGGCCTGCAGGAGCGCCCGCCGCGCCGGGTCGTCCTCGAGCCCCGCGGTGGTCTCGCGGCCCAGCTTGAGGAAGGCGGGCCGGTGCTGCTCGACCCGGCTGAAGCTCCCGTAGCCGACCAGCGGGTCCTCCAGCGCGACGCGCACCCCGGCCGGCACGCCGGTGGGCGACAGCTCGCGCCCCTCCACGAGCGGGCCGGACTCCAGCACCACCGGCCGCGGGGAGGAGCCCACGAGCGCCGACAGCACGTGCCGCTCGTCCCACATCGCGCCCGACACGTTGACCGAGACCCACGCCCCCGGGGGCAGGTCGTCGGCGGCGGCGAGCGAGGCGCGGATCATGGCGCCGTCGAGGTCGACCCCGACGCCGCGGAAGGTCGCGGCGTCCAGCCGGTCCTGCGGCGGCCGGCCGTCGGCGAAGCGGCACAGGGCCTCGAAGCCCACCGGCGCGCCGTCGGCCAGCCGGACGATCGGCTGGAACACCGTGAAGAAGATGAAGTCGCGGAACGCGGCCACCCCGCCGCCGTCGTCGGCTGCGCCGCCGGCCGGCCGCAGGGCCGGGACGGCCCGGTGCTGCCCGCCGGGGTCCGCGGCAACGGCCGGGGCGGTGCCCTCCGGGGTGCCGGCGTCCGGGGTGCCGGCGTCCGGCAGGCCGTACTGCAGCACCGCCGCCCAGTCGGGCGCGGACGTGCCGGTGGCCGCCCGCCGCTGACCCGCGCCCCCGCGGCTCGCGGCGCGCCGGGGACGGCGGGGCCGCAGCGCGGCGACCGGGGGGTACAGCCAGTCGCGCAGCTGCACCCACAGGTCCACGGCGCTGTTGCCCAGCCCGACGAAGGCGACCATGGCGTAGGTGGAGAGGACGCCGTTCAGCAGCGCGAACACCAGGTGCGACCAGCGCGCCTGCTGGATGTCGACGACGACGTTGTAGACGCACAGCGCGATCAGGGCCAGCGGCGCGAGGATGAACACGGCGCCGGCGGTGGTCCGGTCGCGGACCTTCGGCGTGCGCTTGAAGGCGCTCTTCTCCCCGGTGATCAGCTGCAGCACGGACGCGAACGAGCCGGACAGGTTCACCGGGAGCAGCACGAGGTTGAACCCGTAGATGCGCAGCACGTCGGTCCGCCGGTAGCCGGTGGCGCGCAGGTCACCGGCCATGACCAGGAAGTAGGGCACCGACACCAGCAGCAGCAGCGGGTTGAGCAGGTCGGCGTTAAACGGGTAGACGAGCATGGTCAGCAGGCAGACCGAGCTCCAGGCGATCGAGGCCATGTAGTTCACGCGGAGGAACAGCTCGCCGAAGCGGTTGCGCTCGCCGCGCTCCCGCCGCGCCCGCATCTGCCGGCGCAGCTTGGGCAGGATCAGCAGGCCGCCGTTGGCCCACCGCTGGCGCTGGATGCACAGCGAGCCGAAGTCCGGCGGGGTGGCCGAGTACGCCAGGCGCTCGGGGTAGTTGACCAGCGACCAGCCGTGGACGCCGAGGTCGATCGTGGACTCGGTGTCCTCGATGACCGTGCGGTCGGAGATGTAGCGCCGGATCTCGAAGTCGCCGTCGTAGTCGATCTGGACGATGTCGTCGAGGGCCCGCTTGCGCAGGACCGCGTTGGCGCCGACCCAGAACGTGGCGTCGTACTGCGTCATGCCCTGGTGGACGATGTGCTGCAGGTCGGTCGAGGCCCCCGAGATCCGCTCCAGGCGGGTGGCCGCCCCCGGGAACGAGCTGTACGGCGTCTGCGCGACGGCCACCCGCGCGGAGGCGCTCTGCTCCAGCAGGTGCACCATCCGCAGGGCGTACTCCGGCAGCAGCATGCTGTCGGCGTCCAGGGTCAGCACGTACGCCGGGTCGGCGACGACCAGGTCGGCGGCGCGGGCCGAGGAGGGCACGAGCGTCCGCCCCACGGGCGTGTCCACCTCCTGGTAGCTGCCGCCCATCAGCCCGATGTAGCTGTTGAGGTTCATCGCCTTGTTCGGCTCGTGCGACAGCGACCGGTAGCGCTTGCGCTCGAAGCTCGTGAGGCGCGCCGAGAAGGTCGACACCAGCCGCCGGTGCAGCTGCCGCAGCCGCTCGGGCGGCAGGACGACGCCCTCGTCGACGCCGGTGTCCAGGGCGCGGGCGACGGTCTCGAGGTCGGCGGCCAGCGCGCCCACGACGTGCCGGGTGAAGAAGACGTCGGTGTGGTCGAGGACGACGTGCCGCGCGGCCAGGTCGCGCAGCCACTGCACCGCGAAGCGGTGGTGACCGGCCAGCTCGCGCAGGTCGTCGGTCGTCGGCGCCCGGCCGGCCCCGTCGCCCACCTCGGCCTCGAAGGCGTCGAGGGCGGCGCGGAACCGGCCCGCGGGGACCGCCAGCTCGGCCGCGATGGCCCCCGGCAGGGCCCGCGCCTCCTCCAGCAGCGTGCGGGCGCGCCGCGTCGTCGGCTGCTGCGGGTCGTCGATGAGCAGGACGACCTCCAGCTCCGGGTACTCCTGCAGCGCCGCCGACAGCAGCGTCGTCCGGATGACCCGTTCGTCCTCCTGGTAGGAGGGCACGAGCACGGTCACCGGGCGTGCCGGCTGGTCGGAGAAGGCGTCGAGGACCGACCGCGGGGCGCGGGTGTGGGCCCGGCTGCGGTAGAAGAAGCCGATCCGGGTGATCAGGTAGGCCATCGCCGAGGTGGCCAGGCCCGTCACCATCAGCAGGTAGACGATCGCCTCGATCACCAGGCGGGCGCTGTGCGCCCGGCCCTCGATGAACTGCTGCTCGACGGTGACGGCGGTGTAGACCGCCCAGGCCGAGACCGTCAGCACGATCGCCATCCGGCCGATCGCCATCCGGCCCTCGGAGACCCGCGGCGGGACGAGCGGCAGGGGGCGCTGGCGCCGGTCGGCCCCCCACTGCCGTCGCGTGGCCGGAGCTCTCCGGTCGTTGGTGCCGTGTCGCATCGTCGAGAGCCGCCTTCGTGTCGTCCCGGAGGCGGCGGGCGACCCACCCGCGCCACGGGGACCATCGGCCATCGCGGCGGGGATCCTGCGCCCGGCGGCCGGCCGGGTCACCCCTCGGGATGAGGACGGCGCCGCGCCGCGGCCCCGGCGGTCAAGTCCCGGGCAGGGTGTGTCGAGGTCCAGCGCAGGGACCCGGCCCGAGCCGGTCCCGCACCGACGAGAGCGAGGCCTCCCCCATGGGCGCACTGCCCGCAGCACCCCCCGGCGCGCCGGAGGACGACGAGCCGGCGGTGCCGCGCCGGCTGTCCTGGCGCCGGCTGGGCCTGCTGGTGGGCGTCGTCGCGCTGGCCGGCGCCGGCGTCACCTACCTGTCGGCCGACCGTTCGGCGGAGGCGCAGGACCCGCCGACGGCGTCGACCGTGCCCTACGTCGACGTCACCCTGACGCCGTCCTTCCCGTTCCAGGACCCCGCGGCCAACCCGGCCCGGACGGTGGCCCTGGCGTTCGTGGTGGCCGACCCGGAGGACGGCTGCGCGCCCAGCTGGGGCGGCTACCACTCCCTCGAGGAGGCGGGCAGCGCCCTCGAGCTCGACCGGCGGATCGCGCAGCTGCGGTCCGCCGGCGGGGACGTCGTGGTCAGCCTCGGCGGCCAGGCGAACGACGAGCTCGCGGTGAGCTGCACCGCCACCGCCGACCTGACGGCCGCCTACCGCGAGGTCGTCGAGCGCTACGACCTGACCGTGGTCGACCTGGACGTGGAGGGTGCGGCGCTCGCCGACCGGGCGGCCAGCGCCCGCCGCGCGTCCGCGCTGGCCGCGCTGCAGCGCGAGCGCGCCGCCGCCGGGTCGCCGCTGGACGTGTGGCTCACCCTCCCCGTGGCCCCCACCGGGCTGACCGCCGAGGCGGTGGACGTCGTGCGGGACACCCTCGCCGGTGGCGTCGAGCTGACCGGCGTCAACGTGATGACGATGGACTACGGCGCGGCCAAGCCCGCCACGCAGACGATGCTGGACGCCACCCGGCAGGCGCTGACGGCCACCGCCGAGCAGGTCGCGGACCTGTACGGCGAGCAGGGGACGCGGCTCGACGACGCCGAGGCCTGGGCCCGCGTCGGCGCGACCCCGATGATCGGCCAGAACGACGTCCCCGGCGAGGTCTTCACGCTCGCGGACGCGCAGGCGCTGGCCGCCTTCGCCCGCGACCACGGGCTGGGCCGGCTCTCGCTGTGGTCGCTCAACCGCGACGCGCCCTGCAGCGCGACCTTCACCGCGGTCGCCGTGCTGTCGAACACCTGCAGCGGGGTCGACCAGGAGCCGCTGGCCTTCACGGCCGCCCTCGCCGACGGCGACGGCGACGGGGCCACGGTGCGGGTCGGCGACACGGACGACCGCGCCGACCGGGAGGTCGTGGTCGACGACCCGGCGACCAGCCCCTACCCGGTCTGGCGGGTGGAGGGCCACTACCCGGCCGGCTACAAGGTGGTCTGGCAGGGCGACGTCTACGAGGCCCGGTGGTACGTGACCGGGACCGACCCGGCGATGCCGGCGGTCGCCGGGAGCCCGTCGCCGTGGACCCTGCTCGGTCCGGTGACCACCACCGAGGCCCCGCCGGAACCGGTGCCCACCGTCACCGACGTGGTGGCCGCGTGGAGCCCCGACGTCCTGTACCAGCGCGGCGACCGGGTGCTGCTGGAGGGCCTGCCGTACGAGGCCCGGTGGGCCAGCCGCGGCGCGGCGCCGGGGACGCTGTTCCCCGTCGGGCCGGACGAGGCCTGGGCGCCGCTGTTCACCCTCCCCGGCGAGCCGCCCGGTTCCTGACCCCCGGGTCGACCGGCCCCGGCCGCCCGCCCGTTGCCCGATCGTCACGGGGCCGCCGTACCGTCGGGGGGTGACCTCCCGCTCCGTGCGCACCGACCGCTGGCTCACCCTCGACGGGACGACGAACACGCGCGACCTGGGCGGCCTGCCCACGGTCGACGGCGGGACGACGCTGCCCGGCCGGGTCCTGCGCAGCGACAACCTGCAGACCCTCAGCGAGGGCGACGTCCGCCGGCTGGTCCGGGAGGTGGGGCTGCGGCAGGTGATCGACCTGCGCAGCATCGCCGAGGTGCTGCTGGAGGGCCGCGGGCCGCTGCGCGCGGTCCCCGAGGTCACCCACCGGCACTTCAGCCTGCTCCCCGAGCGCGGCCACCACACCGACGTCTTCGCCGTCGAGGAGGCCGACGTGCCGGAGCTGCCCGGCGGCTGGGTGGAGTCGCTGCTGCCGCGGCAGGTCGGCGAGGTGGACCAGGGCGAGCCGCCGGCCGTGCGGTCCTACCTGGGCTACCTGGAGCACCGGCCGGAGAACGTCCTGGGCGCCCTGCGGGCGCTGACCGCCGCCGACGGCGCGTCGGTGGTGCACTGCGCGGCCGGCAAGGACCGCACCGGCGTCATCGCCGCGTTCGCGCTGGCCGTGGCCGGCGTCCCCGACGAGGAGATCGTCGCCGACTACGCGATGACCGCCGAGGTCATCGAGGCGCTGGTCGCGAAGCTCGCGACGTCGGAGACCTACCGCGAGGACATGGACGAGGACGACCTGGCCCGGCACACCCCGCGCGCGGAGACGATGGAGCGCGTGCTGACCGTCCTGCGCGAGCGCCACGGCGGTCCGGCGGGCTGGCTGTCCGAGCGCGGCTTCGGCGCCGACGAGCAGCGGGCGCTGCGGGCGGTCCTGCGCGGCTGAGCCGGGCGGCGCACCCCGGCCGGGTCAGGCCGGGGGGCGCCGGTCGGACTGGGCCGCGCGCAGCAGGTCGTCGGCCACGCCCCACTCCCCGGAGTGCACCGCCACGCCCACCGCGGTCGCGACCGCCACCGGCCGCCGGGAGAGCCGGAACGGCTCGGTGAAGCAGGCCCGGACACGGGTGAGCACCGCCCCGACGTCGGCGGGGTCGCCGAGCCCGGGCAGGACGACGGCGAACTCGTCGGCGCCCAGCCGGGCGACGGTGTCCGCGGGCCGGACGGCGGCCCGCAGGCGGGCGGCGACCTGGCGCAGCAGCTCGTCGCCGGCCTGCGCGCCGTGCTCGGCGTTGACCGCGGCGAACCCGTCGAGGTCGCAGCTGAGGACGCCGACGTGCTGGTCGGCGCGGACGGTGGTCAGCGCCGCCTCCAGCCGCTGGCGCAGCAGCTCGCGGTTGGGCAGCCCGGTCAGCGTGTCGTGGGTGGACCGGTGGTGCAGGCTGTCGGCCAGGCGGGCCCGGTCGAGCGCGACGGCCACCTGGTCGGCGGCGCCGCGCAGCCGGTCGAGCAGCTCGCCCTCCAGCCCCGGCGGGGTGCGGCCGGCCGGCCAGCTGGCGGCGACCGCGCCCAGGAACACCCCGCCGGCCACCAGCGGGACGACGAGCGCGTCGGTCACGCCGACGGCCCCCAGCAGGTCGCGGACGGCGGGGCTGCAGGTCTCCCAGCGCAGCACCCGCGCGGCGCGGTCGGTCAGCATGCCCACCAGCTCGGGCGCGTCCTCCGCGTGCACCTCCAGCGGCAGGTCGCCGGTGGCCCCGCTGCCGGCCGCGGCCCGCAGCAGGCCCGCGCCGGTCTCCCACAGCAGCAGGGTCACCCGGTCGCAGCCCACGACGGCGGGCAGGGCGGCGGCGGCCTCCTGGCAGACGGCGGCCGCGTCGGGGGCGGCGGCGACGGCGGCGCCGAGCGCGGTCAGCGCGGCGGCGCGGGCCGCCTCGCGGCGGGCGTCCTCGCCGGCGGCGCAGAGCTCGAGGACGGCGGCGGCCAGCCCGGCGTAGGCGCGCAGCACCGCCGGGACGCCGGGCGGCGCCACCCCGGCGTCCGGGACGGCGGCCAGCCGGCCGTGCCAGCGGCGGCCGCAGGCCACGTCGACGACCACGGCGCCCGGTCCGGGGGTGGCGCCGGACAGCACGACGGCGGCGAGGCCGGCCACCTGCTCGGCCGGGAGCCCCACGGCGCGGGCGAGGACCTCCTCGCCGCCGGCCGGCGTCACCGCGAGCAGCAGGCCGCAGCCGGGCAGCGCCTCGGCCGCGCGCGCCAGCAGGGAGTCCAGCGAGTCCGTGAGCGCGGCGCCCGCGGCGAGGCCCGCGGCGGCGTCCTCGAGCGCGGCGAGCCGCACCTCCACCGTCCCCGCGGCGTCGGCGGGCGATGGGGCGGTGCCGCGCCGGCGTCCGGGCCGGAGCCATCCACCGCGGTCGGGAGTCCTCACCTGCTCCCGATCGGCACGCGGGGGCCTGCGGTTGAGCCGGACCGACCCGTGCGGGGGAGGCCGCGCGGCTCGCACCGGGGGGAGGCCTTGACGGGGGCACCACGGCGGCGTACACCTGTGGATACCCCCAGGGGGTATCCACGAGGAGGTCGACCATGGACCACGCACACCACCACCCGGCCGGAGCGACCGGCGCGGTCGGCTGGCCGGACGCCGCGCGCGCGACGCTCCACTGCCTGACCGGCTGCGCCATCGGCGAGGTCCTGGGCATGGTGATCGGCACCGCGCTCGGCCTCTCCACGCTCAGCACCGTCCTGCTGGCCGTGGCGCTGGCGTTCGTCTTCGGCTACGCCCTCACCGTCCGCGGCGTCCTGCGCGCCGGCCTGCCGCTGCGGGCGGCCGTCCGGGTCGCGCTCGCCGCCGACACCGTGTCGATCGCCGTCATGGAGCTCGTCGACAACGGCGTCATGGTGGTCGTCCCCGGCGCGATGGACGCCGGCCTGACCAGCGGGCTGTTCTGGGGCGCGCTCGCGTTCTCCCTCGCCGTGGCGTTCGTCGTCACCACGCCGGTCAACCGGGCGCTGATGAGCCGCGGCCGCGGGCACGCCGTCGTCCACGCGGTGCACTGACCGTGACCGCGGGGCGGGGCGTCAGCCGGCGCCGCGTCCCGCGGTCCGGCCGCGGGCGCTGCGCTTGTGCCGGTACATGTCCGCGTCGGCGGCGACCAGCAGGTCCTCGGCCACGCCGCCCCGGCCGGCGTGGACCGCGGTCCCGATGCTGGCGCCGACCTCCGCCCGGCCGCGGCCCAGCCGGAAGGGCTCGGCGAAGCAGTCGTGCAGCCGCGCGGCCAGCTGCCGGGCGTCGTCCGCCCCGGCCAGGCCGGGCAGGAGGACGGCGAACTCGTCCCCGCTCAGCCGGGCGACGACGTCCCCGGGGCGGATCGCACCGCGCAGCCGCGCCGCGACCTGGCGCAGCAGCTCGTCCCCCGCGGCGTGCCCGAGCGTGTCGTTGACCTGCTTGAAGCCGTCGAGGTCGCAGAAGAGCACCGCGACCGAGCGGTCGGGCGCCCCGGCGGCCAGCGCGCCGGACAGCAGCTCGACGAACAGCCCGCGGTCGGGCAGCCCGGTCAGCCCGTCGTGGGTGGCCTGGTGGCGCACCGTCTCGAGCAGCCGCGCTTTCTGCAGGGCGGTGGCGCCCTGGTCGCCGACCCCGCGCAGGCGGGCGAGGACGTCGCTGCGGTCGCGCGCGCCCGGCGCCCCCACCCGCCACGAGGCGGTGGCGACCCCGAGGAAGACGTTGCCGGCGAGGAGCGGGACGGCGACGACCTCGCCGATCCCCAGCCGGGCCAGCAGCTCACCCAGGAGGGGGCTGGACGCGCCGGCGGTCAGGAACCGCGGTTCCCGGTCGCCCAGCATCCCGACGAGCTCGGGGACCTCCTCGGCGGCGAGGTCGCTCGCGGCGAGCAGCTCGGCGCGCTCGGGGTCCAGGCCGTGGGAGGCGACCAGGCGCAGCCGGCCGGCGGCCGGGTCCCAGAGCATGACCGAGGCGCTGGTGCACCCGACGACGCCGGGCAGCGCCCCGGCCATCTCCCGGCTCACCGTCTCGGCGTCGGTCGCGGCCGACAGCCGGTGGGCCAGCCCCAGCAGCGCCTCGGCCCGCCGCGCCTCCAGGCGCGCCTGGTCCAGGGCCAGCACGAGGTCCAGCGCGGCGGCGGCGTGCCCGGCGTAGGCGGCGAGCATCTCCCGCTCCGTGCCGAGCGCCCCGTCGCCGGGCCGGTCGAGCGCGGCGAGCCGGCCGTGGGCCCGGCGCGCCGACCGCACGTCGACCGACACCACCCCGGGCCCGAGGTCCTCGCCGGCCAGCAGCCGCCGGGCGAGCTCCGGAACCTGCTCCGCGGGGACGCCGGACGCGTGCACGAGCGGCTGCCCGCCGTGCGGGTCGGCGACGGCGATGAGGTAGCCCGGCGCCAGCACGGCCGCGGCGGCCCGCTCGACGATCCGGCGCAGCACCGCGTCGAGGTCGTCGACGGCGACGAGGTCGGTCGCGGCCGACTGCAGGGAGCGCAGCTGGGCGCGCAGCGCGACCAGCTCCGGGTCCCGGCCGGGCACTCGGCGCCGTCCCCACCGGCGCCGGCGCTCCCAGGACAGGTGGTAGACGCAGGCCGGGTGGCCGTCGGACTCGCACTCCTCGTGCACGACGGTCGCCGCCGGGAGGCCGAAGATCGGCGGGACCATCGAGAAGAGCCCGCGGGCGTAGTCGCAGTCCAGCCGGGAGTGCCGGTACCCCTCGTGGAGGCGGTACCGGATCGTGGCGGTGGTGGCGCCGCAGCTGAGGACCTCCATCGTGGAGGTGGTGCTGTAGTTGCCGACGGCGCGCGGCAGCTTGCGGAACACCTGGCGCGGCGAGCCCAGCGCACGCAGCAGCAGCAGGACCGCGGGGTTCATGCCCGACGACCCCAGGGACTCCGCGCCCACCCGGTACATCGTGTGCGGGTCGCCGAGCACCTCGGTGGCGGCGGTGAACAGCCGGATCCGGGTGTCGTAGCTGGTCCACCGGGACGGCTGGCACAGCTCCTCGGCGGTCAGCGCGGTGCCGGCGCGGCGCAGGACCTCGCGCACGGCGTCCTCCCCGCCCCGCTCACGCACGTGCGCGAGGACCAGGGTGGTCGTGACGCCGGAGGTCTCGCGGGCCTCCTCGCGGGCAGCGGGCACGGGCGGGCCGGCCGGGTCCGCCGGACCCGCGCCTCCCGGAACGCCTCGGTGCTGCTTCTCCACGGACCCGACATCGGCACGCGGGGCCGCCGACCGCAGCGGTGCCACCCTCGAAGGGGGGAGCCGGCCTGGACCGGACCGCGCCGATCACCCCCCGGAACGGCAGCGACCCCGGCCTCCGGCGGAGGGCGGGGTCGCTCGCTTCGGTGTGCTGCGGGTGCTCAGCGCCGGTTGGCGATGGTCAGCAGCTCGTCGCGCATGGTGGGGCTCGCCGAGCCGAACGCAGCACGCTCCAGGGCCCGGCGGGTCCGCACGGCCCGTCGCCGCTGACGCCAGGTGGACACGGTGCTCATGGTGCTCTCCGGTTGTCGTGGTGGAAGCGAACACCCATGACAATGCAGGTAGAAGCACCAGAATTCCGTTCATCCGTAGGCGGCGTTGCTCACACACCTACGGAAGTTCCCCCTTCCGAGGGATGCCGGTCACCCCCCGGACACCGCGGCACGGGCGGCGGCGCGCGCCGCGGCGGGGTCGGCGGCGGCCAGCGCCGCCTCCGCCGCGCGCCGGCACGCGGCGAGGTCGACGGCGGCCAGGCGGGCACCCACGCCGGCGATCGAGGACGCCGCACACGACAGCGAGGTCACCCCGAGCCCGACCAGGACGCAGGCCAGCAGCGGGTCGGCGGCGGCCTCCCCGCACACGCCCACCGGCCGCCCCGCACGCCGGCCGGCGTCGGCGGTGTGCCGGACCAGGGCCAGCAGCGCCGGCTGCCACGGGTCGGTCAGGTCGGCGAGCTCGCCCGACAGCCGGTCGGCGGCCAGCGCGTACTGGGACAGGTCGTTCGTGCCCAGCGACAGGAAGTCCACGTGCCGCAGCAGCCGGTCGGCCAGCAACGCCGCCGACGGCACCTCGACCATCACCCCGGGCACGAGCCCGCGGGCCCGCACGCGGGCGGCGAAGTCGGCGGCCTCGGCCTCGGTGGCGACCATCGGCGCCATCACCCACGGCACCTCGCCGGTGCGCCGCGCGGCCTCGGCGATGGCGTCCAGCTGGCGGTCCAGCAGGCCGGGGTCGCGGCGCGCGACCCGCAGGCCGCGCACCCCCAGGGCCGGGTTGGCCTCCGCGGGCGGCGTGGCGAAGGCCAGCGGCTTGTCGGAGCCGGCGTCCAGCGTCCGGACGACGACCCGGCGCCCGGCACACGCGGCCAGGACCTCGGCGTAGCCGTCGGCCTGCTCGGCGACGGTGGGCTCCTCCGCGCGACCGAGGAAGGCCAGCTCGGTGCGCAGCAGCCCGACCCCCTCGGCCGCGGCGTCCAGGGCCAGCCGCGCCCCGGCGCCGTCCTGCACGTTGGCCAGCAGCGGCACGGCGACCCCGTCCGCGGTGGTCGCCGGCCCGCGGTAGGCGGCGAGCGCGGCAGCGGCCCCGGCCGCCTCCGCCACCCGCGCGCGGGCCTCG
This sequence comes from Blastococcus sp. SYSU D00695, assembly GCF_054050555.1. Taxonomy (NCBI): domain Bacteria; kingdom Bacillati; phylum Actinomycetota; class Actinomycetes; order Geodermatophilales; family Geodermatophilaceae; genus Blastococcus; species Blastococcus sp. SYSU D00695. Next base: position 100,731 of record NZ_JBJGZP010000011.1, read on the forward strand.
TCCTCGGCGGGGGCGACGGTCACCGTCCCGTGCTCGCCGTCCAGCAGCACCGTCGCGCCGGCGGGGACGGCGTCCAGCCCGGCCACGGCGACGACGCAGGGCAGGCCGAGCTGGCGGGCGATGATCGCCGTGTGGCTGGTGTTGCCGCCCTCGGTGGTCGCCAGACCCAGGACGCGGGCCGGGTCGAGCCCGGCGGTGTCGGCCGGGGCGAGGTCGTCGGCGAGCAGCACCGAGGGGACGGCGGGCGCCGGCACCCCGGGTTCGCCCTGCCCGGTCAGCTCGGCGACGACGCGGTCGCGCACGTCGCGGACGTCGGTCACCCGCTCGGCCATCACGCCGCCGAGCCCGGAGAAGAGGTCGACGAACTGCTGCGCCGCCTCGACCGTCGCGACCGCGGCCGGCGACCCGGCGGCGATGCGCTGCTCCACTGCGGCGAGCAGCCCGCGGTCACGCGCGAGGGCCGCCGTCGCGGCGAGCACCTCCGCGCTCGCGCCGGTCGCGGCCGCGGCCCGCGCGGCCAGCCGGTCGGCGACCGCCCCGGCGGCCGCGGTGAAGCGCTCCGCCTCCCCGGCCCGCTCCTCCGGCGCGACGGGGCGGCCGGACCCGTCGGGCAGGACCACGGCGCCGGAGGGCCGCACGACCGGCCCCCACGCGACGCCGGGCACGACCGGGGTGCCGGTGAGCACGGTGCGGGAGGAGGCGGCAGCGGGAGAGGACATCGGTACCTCGAGACGGCGCGGGGACGGGGGACCGGGCTGGGCCGGGGGCGGCGGAGCACCTGCACCGCCGTGGTGACCAGACTCACGAATTGGTGTTGACTTGTCAACGGAACCAACGTAGAACAACACCAGCACAGATCGGAAACCAACGAATCGGGCAGACCGGCGAGGGGGGACCGTGTACGCGGAGGAGCGCCAGCAGGCGATCGCGGGGCTCGTGGCCGACCGGGGCCGCGTCGCCGTCACCGCCCTCGCCGACGACCTCGGGGTCACCACCGAGACCATCCGCCGCGACCTCGCCGTCCTCGAGCGGGCCGGGGCGCTGCGCCGGGTGCACGGCGGCGCCGTCCCGGCCGGGGCGCTCACCCTCGCCGAGACCGCGCTGGGCGAGCGCTCGGCCACCCACGCCGAGCAGAAGCGGAAGATCGCCGCCGCCGCGCAGGACCTGCTGCCCGACACCGGCGGCAGCCTCCTGCTCGACGGCGGCAGCACGACGGCCGCCCTGGCCGAGCTGCTGCCCCCCGACCGCCGGCTGTTCGTGGCCACCAACTCGGTGCCGATCGCCGCTCGGCTCTCCACGGCGGCCGGCCTGACCCTGCACCTCCTGGGCGGGCGGGTCCGCGGCATCACCCAGTGCGCCGTCGGCGAGACGCCCGTCCGGGCGCTGGCCGACCTGCGCCTGGACGTGGCGTTCCTCGGCGCCAACGGCGTCACCGCCGCGCACGGGTGCACCACACCGGACGAGGCGGAGGCGTCGGTGAAGCGGGCCATGGTCCGCGCCGCGCAGCGCGTGGTGGTCCTCGCCGACGGCAGCAAGCTCGGCCGCGAGCACCTGGTCCGCTTCGCCGCCCCCGACCAGGTCGACGTGCTGGTCACCGACGACGGGGCCGACCCCGCCGCGGTCGCCGCCCTCGAGGGCGCCGGCGTCGAGGTCGTGGTGGCGTGAGCGGCCGGGTCGTCACGCTCACGGCCAACCCCAGCATGGACCGCACCCTGGTCCTGCCGGGCGCCCTCGAGCGGGGCGCCGTCGCCCGCCTGGGCACCAGCTCGACCGAGCCGGGCGGCAAGGGCGTCAACGTCGCCCGGGCCGTCGCCGCGGCCGGGGGCGAGGTCGTCACCGTGCTGCCGGCCTCGCTGGACGACCCGATCGTGCTGGCGCTGCGCCGGATGGCGCTGCCGATGGCGACCGTCGACGTCCCCGGCGCCGTCCGCACCAACTACAGCCTCACCGAGCCCGACGGCACGACCACCAAGCTGAACGAGCCGGGCGCCCCGCTGGACGCGGGCACCCGCGCCGCGCTCACCGACGCGCTGCTGCGGGCGGCCACCGCCGCGGCCTGGGTCGTGCTGGCCGGGTCGCTGCCGCCGGGCACCCCCGTCGACTGGTACGCCGACCTGGTGCGGGCGCTGCGCCCGACCGGCGCGCGGGTCGCCGTCGACACCTCCGAGGCGCCGCTGCTGGCGCTGCTGGCCGCCGGACCGGCGTCGGCCCCGGACCTGCTCAAGCCCAACGCCGAGGAGCTCGCCCAGGTCGCCGGCACCACCGAGGCGGCGCTGGCCGCCGACCCGGCGGCGCTGCGGGCGGCCGTGGACGGCCTGCACGCCGGCGGCGTCGGCGAGGTGCTCCTCACCCTGGGCGCCGACGGCGCCCTCCTGTCGACCGCGGCCGGCGAGCGGTTCACCGCCCGCCCGCCGCGGATCGCCGTGCGCAGCACGGTCGGTGCCGGGGACTGCAGTCTCGCCGGGCACCTGCTGGCCGGTCTGGCCGGCGCACCCCCGGTGGAGCGGCTGCGCCGCGCGGTGGCCTCCGGCGCCGCCGCGGCCGGCCTGCCCGGCTCCGCCGTCCCCACCCCGGCGCAGGTCGACAGCGTGGCCGCCTCCGTCGTCGCCGGTCCGCTCCCGCCCGCGGAGCAGACCCCCGCCCCTCCCGTCGCGCCCGCCGGACGCGACGCCTCCTGACGTACCTCGGAGAGGTCCGCATGCCCGCTCTCATCACGCCCGACCTGGTCGCGCTGGACGCCGCCCTCGGCACCGACAAGGAGGCCGTGGTCCACCGGCTGGCGGCGCTCGTCGCCGGCGCCGGCCGGGCCACCTCGGCCGAGGGCCTCGCCGGGGACGCCCTGACCCGCGAGGGCCAGGCCGCCACGGGACTGCCCGGCGGCCTCGCCATCCCGCACTGCCGCTCCGGGGCGGTCACCGAGGCCGCGCTGGCCTTCGCCCGCCTCTCCCCCGGCGTCCCGTGGGGCGCGCCCGACGGGCCGGCCGACCTCGTCTTCCTCATCGCCGCGCCCGAGCACGGCGACGCCGACCACCTCACCCTACTCACCGCGCTGGCCCGGGCCCTCGTGCGGCCGGAGTTCGTGGCCGCGCTGCGGGCCGCCGGCTCGGCCGACGAGGTGGTCGCGCTCGTGGGCGAGGTCGTCTCCCCCGGTGGCGGCTCCCCCGGTGGTCCCGTCCCCGCCACGACCGGGGCCGGCGCCGCCCCGGCCACCGCTCCCGCCGCCCCACCCGGCGCGGCCCCCGCGGCGCGCAGCCTGGTGGCCGTCACCGCCTGCCCGACGGGCATCGCGCACACGTACATGGCCGCCGACAAGCTGGCCGTCGCCGCACGGGCCGCCGGCGTCGTCCTGCACGTGGAGACGCAGGGCTCCTCGGGCTCCACCCCGCTCGCCCCGGAGGTGATCCGGGGCGCGGACGCCGTCGTGTTCGCCGTCGACGTCGGGGTGCGGGACCGGGACCGGTTCGCCGGCAAGCCCGTCGTGCAGTCCGGGACCAAGCGGGCGATCAACGAGCCCGACGCGCTGATCGGCGAGGCGCTGGCCGCGGCCGACGACCCGCAGGCCCGCCGCGTGCCCGGCGCCGCCGGGGCGACCGGGACCGACGCCGGGCCGGGCACCGCCGGCCACCGCCCCGGCACCGGCGCCGAGGTCCGCCGCTGGCTGCTGACCGGCGTCAGCTACATGATCCCGTTCGTCGCGGCGGGCGGCCTGCTCATCGCGCTCGGCTTCCTGCTCGGCGGGTACAAGATCGTGACCGGCAACCCGGACGTCGAGGGGCAGAGCTACGCCCTGAGCTGGGTGCTGGACAACTCGCTGTTCGACCTGCCCAGCGCGCCTGGCGTCGACTACCTCAACGACGGGCTGCTCGGCTACCTCGGCGCGGTCGCCACGGTGCTCGGCCAGGCGGCGTTCAGCTTCCTGGTCCCGGCGCTGGCCGGCTACATCGCCTACGCGATCGCCGACCGCCCGGGCCTCGTGCCCGGCTTCGTCGTCGGCGCCGTCTCCGTCACGGTGGGCGCCGGCTTCATCGGCGGCCTGGTCGGCGGCATCCTCGCCGGGTTCGCCGCGCTGTGGATCAGTCGCTGGCGGCTGCCCGCCGGGATGCGCGGCCTCCAGCCGGTCGTGATCATCCCGCTGCTGGCCACGATCATCTCCAGCGGCATCATGGCCGTCCTGCTCGGCCGCCCGCTCGCCGCCGCCCTGGACGGCCTCGGCACCTGGCTCAACAGCCTGACCGGCACCTCCGCGGCCCTGCTCGGCATCATCCTCGGCCTGATGATGTGCTTCGACCTCGGCGGCCCGGTCAACAAGGCCGCCTACGTCTTCGCCACCACCGGCCTCACGGCGGCCGCCACCGGCACGCCCCTGGTGATCATGGCGACGGTCATGGCCGCCGGCATGGTGCCGCCGCTGGCGATGGCGCTGAGCACCGCGCTCCGGCCGGGGCTGTACACCCCCGCCGAGCGCGACAACGGCAAGGCCGCCTGGCTGCTGGGCGCCTCGTTCATCTCCGAGGGCGCCATCCCGTTCGCCGCGGCCGACCCGCTGCGGGTGATCCCGTCGATGATGCTCGGCGGGGCGACCACCGGCGCGATCGTCGCGGCCGCGGGCGTGGAGCTGCGGGCCCCGCACGGCGGCGTCTTCGTCTTCTTCGCGATGAGCAGCGCGCTGGTGTTCTTCCTCGCCGTCGCCGCCGGCACCGTGGTCGGGGCGGTGGCGGTGACGGTGCTCAAGAGCATCGGGCGGGCCCGGGCCGGCGCCGTCCCCGAGGACGCCGTCGACCTCGCCCACGCCCACGTCCCCACCGCCACCGCCACCGGGAACGGCCCCGCTCCCACCCAGCCGGCCCGCACCTGAGCACGCACCTCGCCGCCCCCAGCGCTCGCGAGCCCGCGGTGGGACCCTGCAGCGAGGCCAGTCGAACCCCCCACGTCCCCAGCAGCGAGGAGAGGCACCGATGCCCAGTCAGACCGTCACCGTCGGGTCCCGCGTCGGGCTCCACGCCCGCCCCGCGGCCCTCATCGCGGAGGCCGTCGCCACGAGCGGCGTCCCGGTCACCCTGGCCACCCCCGGCGGCGCGCCCGTGGACGGCGGCTCGGCTCTGATGATCATGACGCTCGGGGCGAAGCAGGGCGCCGAGGTCGTGGTCACCAGCGACGACGAGGCCACCCTGGCCCGGATCGCCGACCTGGTCGCCGCGGACCTCGACGCCGACTGAGTCACCCGCCCCGACGCCACGGCGCCCGCCCCCTCGGCCGAGGGGACGGGCGCCGTCGCCGTCCTGGGGGTCGGCTCAGGGCTGGTCGGGACGGGAGACGTCGCCGCGCCAGGCGCCGGTCTCGGTGCCGCGGCTCTCGATGAACTCCTTGAACCGCTTCGCGTCGGCCTTCACCTGGCGGTCGTCGAAGCCGAGGGCCGCGCCGGCCTTCTCCACGATGCCCTGCGGCTCCCAGTCGATCTGGATCATCACGCGGGTCTTCGCGTCGTCGAGCCGGTGGAAGGTGACGACGCCGGCGTGCTTGGCCTCACCGCCGGTGCTCGCCCAGGCCACGCGCTCCTCGGGGTGCTGCTCGGTGATCTCGGCGTCGAACTCCCGCTTCACCCCGTCGATGCTGGTGACCCAGTGGGTGTGGGTGTCGTCGAGCTGGGTGATCCGCTCGACGCCGCCCATGAACTGGGGGAACGACTCGAACTGCGTCCACTGGTCGTAGGCGACCCGGATCGGGACGTCGACGTCGACGGACTCCTGCACGCTGGCCACGGGACGGCCTCCTCTGACTCGGGTTCTCGGTCCCCGGCCGCTTACCCAGCCGCACCGGACCGACACCCCGCCCCGGGCCGTCCCCGCGGGTCAGGAGCGCGCGGGCGCCCCCAGCCGGCGCCGGCCCTTGTCCTCGTACATCGCCGCGTCCGCCTCGCTGAGGAGGGCGGCCACCGAGCCGCCGGGGCCGTGCTGCACCGCCGTCCCCACGCTGGTGCCGACCGGGACCTCGCGCCCGTCGAGCCGGAACGCCGGCGCGAAGGAGCCGGCCACGCGGGCGGCGAGCGCGGCGGCGTCCTCGGCGCGGGCCAGGCCCGGCAGGAGGACGGCGAACTCGTCGCCGGACAGCCGGGCGACGGTGTCGACGCCGCGCACGGTGCCGTTCAGCCGCGCGCCGACCTGGCGCAGCAGCTCGTCCCCGGCGGCGTGCCCGAGCGTGTCGTTGACCTGCTTGAAGCCGTTGAGGTCGCAGAAGAGCACCCCGAGGCGCTCGTGCGGGGCGAGGCCGGCGAGGGCCGCCTCCAGCCGCTGGACGAACAGGACGCGGTTGGGCAGGCCGGTGAGCGGGTCGTGCGTGGCCTGGTGCTGGACGGCCTCCAGCAGCTGCGCCTTGTGCAGCGCCGACGCGGCCTGGTCGCCGACGGCCCACAGGCGCATCAGCTCGTCGCTGGCCGGCGTGCCCGGGCGCTCGTCCGCCGACCACCAGACCGCCGCGGCGCCCAGGACCGTGTGGCCGGCGCGGAGCGGGACCAGCGCGACGTCGGAGGCGCCGACCGCCTCCAGCAGCGCGGCCAGGCCGGGGCTGCTGCCCTCGACGGAGAAGACCTGGGGCACCCGGTTGGTCAGCAGCCCCAGCACCTCGGGACAGTCCTCGGCGCGCAGCGGGGAACCGGCCACGAGCCCGATCGCCTCGCCCTGGACCACCTCGCCGCCGGGCGTGAGCGCCGCGGCCGGCCGCAGCAGGCCCTCGGCGGGCTCCCACAGCAGGACGCCGCCCCGGGCGGAGTCGACGAGGGCGGGCAGCGACCGCGTGACGACGGTGCAGACGGCCGCGGCGTCGGGAGCGCAGGCGAGCTCGTGCGCGAGCAGCAGCTGGGCGGCGGCCCGGTCCGCCTCCGCCCGCGCGTCGGCCAGGGTGCCGACCAGGTCCAGCGCCGCCGTCGCGTGGGCGGCGTAGGCGGCCAGCTGCGCCCGCGCCTCGTCGGGGACGGCGGTGCCGGGCGGGTACAGCGCGGCCAGCCGGCCGTGGGTGTGCCGGGTCGAGGCGAGCTCGACGACGACCGCGTCGGGGCCCAGGTCGCCGTCCACGGCGAGCCGGTCGGCCAGCGCGGACACCCGGTCCTCGGGCAGCCCGGCCGCCAGCGTCCGCCGGGGGCCGCCGGACCGCGGGACGACGGTCAGCAGGTGGGCGGGGGCCGGTGCCGCGTCGACGGCACGGGCCAGGACCTGGTGGAGCACCGTGCCGGGGTCGTCGGCCGCCGGCTCGCCGGCCGCGGACTGGAGCAACCGCAGCTGGGTGCGCAGGGCGGCCACCTCGTGCCGGAGGTCGGCAGCGGCGTGCTGGTCCTCACGGGGATCGGTGGTGGTCACGGTGCCTCATCGGCAGGTCGGACCGGGGGGTTGAGCACCCTCCGGCCGGCCGGTCTCACCCCTCGGGGTGGGGCGGCACCGGCCCGGCCCCGCGCAGCGCCGCGGCCACGCTGCCGCGCACCGGCCGGCCGGCCAGCAGCAGCATCTGCGCCAGGTGGTACGCGTCGGGCTGCCCGGTCCACGTGCCCCCGGCGACCTCCCCGCCGGGGCCCAGCTCGTGGTGCCAGCTGCCGGTGGCCGGGTCGGCGAAGCGCTCCTCGCCGTGCGCCCGCCACGCGCCGGCGAGGTCGGCGTACCGCTGCCGGCCGGTGACGGTGTGCGCGACGGTCGCCGCGGCGACCGCCTCGCACAGCACCCAGTGCATCCGCGCCCGCACGACGGGACGGTCGTCCCAGTCGAGGGTGTACGGGAACCCGGGCTCGCCGTCGGCGGCCCAGCCGCGGGCGGCCGCGGCGTCGAACAGCGCGAGGGCGTCGTCGAGCAGCCAGGCCGGGGCGTCGTCCGCCAGCGCCGCCCGCAGGTTCAGGCACAGCCGCGCCCACTCGAACTGGTGGCCGACCGTGACGCCGTAGGGGCGGAACGGGTCGGCCGGCCGGTCGCGGTGGAACCCCGGCAGCGGCTCCCAGCCGGCGGTGAGGTGCTCGGGCAGCCGCCAGTCGCGCTCGCGCGCCCAGCCGTGCACCACCCGCCCGGTGCTGCGCAGCGCCCTGCGGCGGAGGAGGGCCGCGGTGGCCGGGTCCTCGGGGAGCAGCGCGTCGGCCGCCGCGAGGGTGGCCTCGACGCCGTGCATGTTGGCGTTGACCCCGCGGTAGTCGCCGCACGCCGACCAGTCGCGGGTCCACTCCTCCACCGCCAGGCCGGCGGCGTCGTCCCAGAAGCGGCCGTCCCACACCGCGAGCGCCTGGCCCAGCAGCTGCCGGCCGCCGGTGACGCCCGCGGCCGTGGCGGTGGCCCCGGCGAGGACGACGAAGGCGTGCGCGTAGGCGGTCTTCGCGTCGTCGTCCTCCGCCGCCCGCCAGCCCCCGTGCTCGGCGTCGTGCAGCGGACCGTCCAGCAGCGCGGCGACGCCGTGCCCGGCCGCTCCGGCCGCGCCGGGGCGGCCGAGCAGGTGCGCGAGCCCGAACACGTGCGTCATCCGGGCGACGACGTAGGTCTCCTGCGGCCGGTCCTCCAGGGCGCCGTCCGCCGCCAGGTGGCCGAAGCCGCCCTCGGCCACCCGGGAGCGGGCGGCGAACGCCAGCAGCCCGTCGAGGTCGGTCACCGCCGCCCGCTCCCCGGCCTCAGAACGCCAGCGCCGCCGCCGGGTCGTGCAGCACCGCGCCGACGTCGGCGAGGACGCGGCTGCCGAGCTCCCCGTCGACGACACGGTGGTCGAACGACAGGGCGAGCGTGGTCACCTGCCGCACCCGCACCCTGCCCTTGTGCACCCACGGCATCTCGCGCACGGCGCCGAAGGCGAGGATCGCCGACTCGCCGGGGTTGAGGATCGGCGTGCCGGTGTCGACGCCGAAGACGCCGACGTTGGTGATCGTGATGGTGCCGCCGGCCATGTCCGCGGGCGTGGTGCGCCCGGCGCGGGCGGTCTCGGTGAGGTCGGCCAGGGCCTGCGCCAGCTCGGGCAGCGACATCCGGTCGGCGTCCTTCACGTTGGGCACCAGCAGCCCGCGCGGCGTGGCGGCCGCGATGCCGAGGTTGACGTGCCCGGGGACGACGATCTCCCGCGTCGCCTCCTCCCACCGGCTGTTCACCATCGGGTGCCGACGCACCGCGAGCAGCAGCGCCTTCGCGACGAACAGCAGCGGGCTGACCTTCACCCCGACGAACTCCGGGCGGCCGGCCAGCCGGGTGCGCAGCTTCATCGTGCGGGTCACGTCGACGGTGAGGAACTCCGTCACGTGCGGGGCGGTGAACGCGCTGGCCACCATCGCCGCGGCGGTGTGCTTGCGGACGCCGGAGACCGGGATCCGCTGCTCGCCGCGCGGCTGCCCACCCGGCTGCGGGACGGCGGCGGCCGGGGCGGCGTCGGGGGCGGCCGCCGCGACGTCGGCCCGGGTGATGACGCCCCCGGCGCCGCTGCCGCTCAGCAGCGTCAGGTCGACGCCGAGGTCGCGGGCGAGCTTGCGCACCGGCGGCTTGGCCAGCGGGCGCGGCCGGCCCGTGCCGTGCGGCAGCGCGGCCGCGGGCACCTCCGCGGCGGGCGCCTGGGTGGGGGGCGCCTCGGCGACCCGGGCCGCCACCGGCCCGCCGTGCCGGACGGGCTCGGCCGGGACGGCCGCCGAGGGGACGGCCGCCGCCGTGCGGCGGGGGCGGCGGCGGGCCTCGGTCGTGCGCGGCCCGTAGCCGACGAGGTTGGGCGTGCGCTCCGGCTCGCCGGGCCCGCCGTCGTCGTCCGCGTGCTCGCCGGCGACGTCGATGGTGACGATCGGCGACCCGACGTCCACGGTGGCGCCCGCCTCGTGCAGGAGCTCGGTGACGACGCCGGCGTACGGCGAGGGCAGCTCGACGGCGGCCTTGGCCGTCTCCACCTCGCACAGCGGCTGGTTGACCGTGACCTCGTCGCCGACGGCGACCAGCCACTGCAGGATCTCGCCCTCGGTCAGGCCCTCACCGACGTCGGGCAGCCGGAACGAACGCAGCACCGTCATCCTCCTAGAAGCCCATCGCGCGGTCGACGGCATCGAGCACCCGGTCCAGGTCGGGCAGGTACTCCTCCTCCATCCGCGCCGGCGGGTAGGGCACGTCCCAGCCGCCCACGCGCAGCACCGGGGCCTCCAGCGAGTGGAAGCACTCCTCGGTGACGCGGGCGGCGATCTCCGCGCCCAGGCCGAGCGAGACCGGCGCCTCGTGCACGACGACGCAGCGCCCGGTGCGCCGGACGGAGTCCACCACCGGGCCGAGGTCCAGCGGCGCGAGCGTGCGCAGGTCCACGACCTCCAGCGACCGCCCCTCCTCCGCCGCGGCCGCCGCGGCCTGCAGCGCCGTCCGCACCATCGGGCCGTAGGCCAGGACGGTGACGTCGTCCCCGGCGCGGACGACCCGGGACCGGTGCAGCGGCTCGGGGGTGGCGTCGAGGTCGACCTCGGCCTTCTCCCAGTAGCGGCGCTTGGGCTCGAGGAACACGACCGGGTCGGGCGAGGCGATGGCCTGCTGGATGCCCCAGTAGGCGTCGACCGGGTTGCTCACCGCGACGACCTTCAGGCCGGGGGTGTGCGCGAAGTAGGCCTCGGGGCTCTCGCTGTGGTGCTCCACCGCGCCGATGCCGCCGCCGAAGGGGATGCGGATGACGACGGGCATCCGCTGGCGGCCGCGCGAGCGCGCCGACAGCTTCGCGACCTGCGTGATGATCTGGTTGGCCGCCGGGAAGACGAACCCGTCGAACTGGATCTCGCAGACCGGCCGGTAGCCGCGCATGGCCAGCCCGACCGCGGTGCCGACGATCCCGGCCTCGGCGAGCGGGGTGTCGACGACGCGCGCCTCGCCGAAGTCCTTCTGCAGCCCGTCGGTGATGCGGAAGACGCCGCCGAGGCGGCCGATGTCCTCCCCCATGAGCACGACCTTGGCGTCGTCCTCCATGGCGCGGCGCAGGCCGAGGTTGAGCGCCCGGCCCATCGTGAGCACCTCGGTGGCCATCAGTGACTCCCCTCGAAGGAGGCCTGGTAGGTCACGAACTGCTCGCGCTGGGCGGCCAGCGGCGGCGGCTGGTCGGCGTAGACCTCGTCGAACATCGACTCCGCCGGCGGGGGCTGCATGCGCACCGTGCCGCGCCGCACCCGCGCGGCCAGCTCCTCGGCCTCGGCGTCGACCTCGGCGAAGAACGCCTCGTCGGCGACGCCCTCGGCCGCCAGGTACGTGCGCACCCGCGCGATCGGGTCGCGCTGCGCCCACTCCGCCAGCTCGTCGGCCAGCCGGTAGCGGGTCGGGTCGTCGGAGGTGGTGTGCGCGCCCATGCGGTAGGTGAACGCCTCGATGAAGACCGGCCCCTGGCCCTCGCGCGCGGCGGCGAGGGCCGCGCGGGTCACGGCCAGGACGGCGAGGACGTCGTTGCCGTCGACCCGGACCCCGGGGAAGCCGAAGCCGGTCGCCCGGTGGTGCAGCGGCACCCGCGACTGCCGCTCGATCGGCGCGCTGATCGCGTACTGGTTGTTCTGGCAGAAGAAGACGACCGGCGCCTGGAACGACGACGCCCAGATCATCGCCTCGTTGACCTCGCCCTGGCTGGTGGCGCCGTCGCCGAGGAAGGCGAGGACGGCGGTCTCGGCGCCGTCGCGCTGGACGCCCATCGCGTAGCCGGTGGCGTGCAGGGTCTGCGCGCCGATCACGATCGTGTACAGGTTGAAGCCGGTGGCCGCGGCGTCCCAGCCGCCGTTGTCCACGCCGCGGAACAGGCTCATCACGTGCAGCGGGTCCACCCCGCGCACCCACGCCACCCCGTGCTCGCGGTAGGTGGGGAACGCCATGTCCCCCGCCTCCAGCGCGTGCCCGGCGCCGACCTGGGCGGCCTCCTGGCCCAGCAGCGAGGCCCACAGGCCGAGCTCGCCCTGCCGCTGCAGCGCGGTGGCCTCGGTGTCCCAGCGGCGGACCAGCACCAGGTCCCGGTAGAGCGCCCGCAGCTCCTCGGGGGTCGGGTCGATCGAGTAGACCGGGTCCGTCACGCGCCGCCCCTCGGGGGTCAGCAGCTGCACGAGGTCGGGCGGGGCGGGCAGGTGGGGCGCACCGGCGCCGGGTACCGGGCCGGCCACCTCGGGGGTGGGCACCGTGGGCATGGGGCTGCTCCTCGACGACTCCCGCGTGCCCGGGGTGGCCGGAGACGCGGTCGGTGGGACGTGCGGTGACGCCGGGGTGTGGCGTCACTCACATCATCGTGGCACGACCCGCCCCGTGCGCGAGCACATCACCCCGTGGGAGGACTGCGCAAGGATGCTCGGACGTCCAACGCAGATCGCTCACTCATTGGACGTCCAGGCATGCCAGACTGCGCACCGTGCCGGCCCTCGACGCCACCGACGCCCGCCTCCTGCAGGCCCTGGCGGAGGACCCCCGCGCCTCGGTCATGGCGCTGTCCCAGCGGCTGGGGCTGGCCCGCAACACGGTGCAGGCGCGGCTGGCCCGCCTGGAGACCGGCGGGGCGCTCGCGCCGTTCACCGCCCGGGTCCGGCCGGAGGCCCTCGGCTACCGGCTGGAGGCGTACATGACCGTGCAGGTCGTGCAGCGCAGCCTGACCGACGTCGGGACCGCCCTGGGGGAGCTGCCCGAGGTGCTGGAGGTGACGGCGCTGTCGGGCGTGGCCGACCTGCTGGTGCGCGTCGCCGCCGTCGACGCCGACGACCTGTGGCGGATCAGCGAGCTGGTGCTCGGGATGCCGGGGGTGGAGCGCACCGACACCGCCCTGGCCATGCGCCACCTCGTCGAGCACCGCGTGGACCCGCTGCTGCGTCGCGTGGCGGACGGCGCGACGGACTGAGCGCGCGGCCCGGTCCGGCGCGGCCCGCACAGCGGGCGGGCTCAGCGGGCGGACGGGCTCGGCGGGCGGGCTCAGCGGGGCCGTCGCACCCGCACCGGTCCGCGGGCGGTCGCGACGTCGACGACCGCACCGCCCTGGGTGACCTCGACCTCCCCGGCGGCCGCGAGCCGTCCCGCTGCCGCGCGCGCGGCCGGCATCAGCTCCCGCCAGCCGCCGGGGTCCACGGCGCGGGCGGCCTCGGACGGGCAGATCGAGGCGCCGGCGGCCCGGGCGTCGAGGAGTTCCGCGATCCGCCGCTCCAGCCGTAGGTCGAGGTCGGTCCCGTCGCGGTCCCCGTCGCCGTCCCCGCCGTCCCCGTGGCCCACGCCCGCCAGCGTCCGCCCGCGCCGCCCCGGCCGCCAGCCGGCGGTGTGCGGGACGGCGGCGGGGGTACCGCCACCGCCATGGCGAGACGGACCCCGGTCGGGACGACCGGCAAGGGACGGCGCGGCATCAGCCCCCTCGGCTGGGCGCTGCGGGGCGCGGCGGCGGGGGGCGCGGCCAGCACCGCACTGAACGCCGTCACCTACGTGGACATGGCCGTGCGCGGCCGCGGGAGCAGCTCCACCCCGGAGCGGACCGTCGAGGTGCTGGCCGAGCGGGCGCACGTGACGGTCCCCGGCGACGAGGAGACCCGGCGCAACCGGGTGCAGGGCCTGGGGCCGCTCACCGGGCTGGCCGCCGGGGTGGGCGTCGGCGTCCTCACCGGGCTGGTCCGGGCCGCCGGCTTCCGCTCCCAGTGGCTGGTCGGGACGCTGCTCACCACCGCCGGTGTGCTGGTCACCGCGAACGGGCCGATGACGGTGCTGGGCGTCACCGACCCGCGGACGTGGTCGGCGACCGACTGGGCCGCCGACCTCGTGCCGCACCTGGTCTACGGCGCGGTGCTGAAGTCGACGATGGACGCCTTCGACCGCCCCTGACACCGGGCCTCACCCCCGCCCGCCCTCCAGGCATGGGAAGCGATCCCCACGTCTGCGGCGCCGGGACGTGGGGATGGCTTCCCATACCTCGGGGGCGCCGCCTCGAGGGGACCCGGGGCGGGCGCGGGGGCGGGCGGGCGCGGGGGCGCTCAGCGCCAGCCGCGCTCGTCCACGCCGCCGGGCACGGGCGCCTCGGGGTCGTAGGGCGTGCGGGTGAACACGAACGTGCCGAGGTCCAGGTGGTCCGGGGCGATCCGGAGCGTCTCGCCCGCGTGGTAGCCGTCGAGGCCCAGCCAGGTGCCGTCCCCGCGCGGGGCGAACCGGCTCGCCCGTCCCGGCCGGCCCGGCAGCGGGGCGAGGTCCAGCAGGCCGCTGCCGACGGCGCGCAGCACGTAGGGCGCCGGCCCCCAGTACCAGACGCCGAGCAGGTCCAGCTCGACCGCGGGCGGGGCCGGCCGCCACTCCTCGACCACCCGCGGTTCCGCGGCCCGCACGTCGGCCAGCAGTCCCGGCCACAGCGGCTCCATGCCGGCGGTGGTGTTGGCCAGGCTGACCGCGCCGGTGCCCTCCTCGCGGTCGACGAAGACGCCGGCCAGGAAGCCCGGCATCGAGCCCCCGTGCCCGGTGAGCACCCGCCCGTCGACCCGCATCACCTGCAGCCCCAGGCCGTAGGCCGACCAGCCGGGCGAGGAGGAGTCCACGCCCGCGGGCACGGCCATCTCCTCCAGCGTGGCGGGGGAGAGCACGTCGCCGGTGTCGCCGAGCAGGAAGACGGCGAAGCGGGCGAGGTCGGCGAGCGGCGCCCACAGCTGACCGGCGGCCGCCATGACCCCGGCGTCGTGCTCCGGCTCGGGGAGGACGACGTCCGCCCACGGGTGCACCGCGGTGCCGGCCGCGGCGGGCGGCTGCGGGCGGGGCGTCGTCCGGGTCATGCCCAGCGGGGCGAGGACCTCGTCGCGGACGACGTCGGCCCACGGCCGGCCCCGGTGCCGGGCGACGAGCTCGCCGAGCAGCCCGAAGCCGAGGTTGGAGTAGTGGAACCGCCGGGCCGCGCCGAGCACCACCTGCTCCTCGCGCAGCCGCAGGTCCGCCAGCGACCCGCCGGGCACCCGCTCCCACCAGCCGCCGGGGCTCTCGGCGGACGCGCCGGCCAGGTGCGACAGCAGCTGACCGACCGTCCGCTCCCCCAGCGGCGTCCCCGGCACGTGGGTCTCCAGCGGGTCGTCCAGCCCGAGCCGGCCCTCCTCGCGCAGGCGCAGCACGGCCACCGCGGTCACGGTCTTGCTGATCGACCCCAGCCGGTACTGCACGTCCAGCACCGGCCCGGGCACCTCGCCGCGCCCGGCCGACCAGACGAGGCCGCCGTCGCGCACCACGCCGGCGACCAGGCCCGGGACGCGGCCGTCGCGCTGCACGCGGGCGGTGCGCGCCAGCAGGGTCCGGGCGGTCGAGGGCAGCACGGGCTCGGGCATGACGGCGACCGTAGGCCAGCGCCCCGGGGGCGGCGGGGTCAGGCCGTCGTCGCCACCTCGCCCAGCCGGCCGGAGCGGCGGGCCCACACCTCGAAGACCACGGTGGCCAGGGGCGGCACCGACGCGGCGAGCGCGAGCAGCGTGGTGCCGGGCGACCAGCGCAGCCGCCGCGCGGTCACCAGGGCGTCCACGACGTAGAGCACGAACACCGCGCCGTGGATCGGCCCGAACACCTGCACCCCCACCTCGGAGGTCTCCGGCACGTACTTCACGTACATGCCGGCGAGGAGCCCGATCCAGGTCAGCGCCTCGGCGACGGCGACGGCGCGGAACAGCTGGACGGCGGTGCGGGGGGTCATCGGCTCCCTCTCGACGGCGACGGGTCCGCGCAGCTCAACGACCGGGGTGCCCGCGGGGTCCCCGGTCGGGACTGTGACCTGCGTGGCAGGGTCGGGCGCGTGCGGGGGCTGGCGCGGCGGGAGTTCTGCCTCGTGCTGCTGCGCCGGATGGCCGACGTCCGCCCCGACCTGGTCGCCGAGGCCCTGCCCCGGATCGGGGCGACCCGCGGGCAGGCGCACGCCGCGCACACCCGCTGGCAGGCGCTGCAGCACAGCCCCCGGGCGCCGCGCGGGCTCGCCCTGCGGACGGCGGTGCTGGGGCCGCCGGACACCTGCGTCGAGCGGCCCGAGGGCGACCTCGTGCTGGAGCTGCGCCAGTGGCCGCTGCCGCTGTGGCCGCAGCTGCGCTGGCGGGTGGTCAGCGGGCCCGGCGGCGAGGTCCTCGACGAGCAGCTGGTCCGCGGTCCCGGCTCGGGCGTCCCCGCGGCGCGCGGCGACCGGCTGCTGGTGTGGCAGCACGTGGTGGACGACGTGGCGGCCGTCCCGGGGACCCGGCACGTCGGCGCGCCGGCGCCGGCGCACTGGGAGGTGGCGCTGCCCGACGGCCGGCCGGCCCGCTTCGTCTGGGGGCTGTTGCTGCGGGTCGGCTGACGCGGCTCCCCCGGCCCGCCCCGGAGTGGGCGGGCCGGGGGGCGAGCTCAGCCGGCGATGCGGCGGGCCCCGGCGTAACCGCCCATGGAGTCGATGCTGGCGACCTTCACGACGTCGCCGGACGTCGGCGCGTGCACCATCTGGCCGTTGCCGATGTAGATGCCGACGTGGCTGACCGGGCTGTAGAAGAACACCAGGTCACCGGGCTGCAGGTTGCCGCGGGAGACGGGCTGGCCCATCTGGGACTGCAGCCGGCTGGAGTGCGGCAGGGTGATCCCGGCGGCCCGGAAGGCGTACTGGGTGAGCCCCGAGCAGTCGAAGGACCCGGGGCCGCCGGCGGCCCACACGTAGGGCTTGCCGCGCTGCGCCATGGCGGTGCTCACGGCCACCGAGGCCGCGCCGCTGCCGCCGACCACCGGGGTGGCGGGCGCGTCGGTCCCGGCGGCGGCCGCGGGGGCGTCGCGCTCGTCCCGGCTGGCGGTGGTCTCGGCGTGCGCGGCGGCGGAGGCGGCGAGGGCGGCCTGCCGCTCGGCGGCGGTCAGCCGGTCGAAGTCGGCGCGGTACTCGGCGATCTGGGCCTCGAGCGCGGCCTGCTGGGCGGCGACGGCGTCGTAGGTCTGCTGCGCCTGGGCGGCGGCCTGGGTGGCGGCGGCCTGGGCCTGCGCCGCGGCGTCGCCGGCGGTGACGGCGGAGACGAGGACGCCGCTCTGGTGGTCGGCGACCAGCTCGAGGGCGCTGACCCGGTCGAGGAACTCGTCGGCGGAGTCGCTGGTGAGCAGGGCGGCCAGCGAGCCGCCGCTGTCGCCGGTCCAGGCGCTGCGGGCCACGCCGGTGACCTGTTGCTGCGCGCTGGCGACCGCGGCCTGCGCCTGGTCGGCGGTGGCCTGCGCCTGGGCGGCGGCGGCCTGCAGCGCGGCGAGCTGCTCGCGGGCCTCGTTGAACTGCTCGGTGACCCCCTCCAGCTCGTGCCCGCGGGCGGCCATGAGCTCGGCGGCCTCGGCCGCGGTCTGCGGCTCCTCGGCGGCGGCGGAGCCGGGCACGAGGGTCGCGCCGAGGGCGACGCCCACGGAGGAGGCCAGCAGCAGCGCCCGGCGGAGGGCGGCGGGGCGGCGGGGGTGGTGCGGGCGCGCGGGGAAGACGCGCTCAGCGGACGCCATGGTGCGGCGGCTCTCCAATTCTCCGACGGCCGCCTACCGGGTTAGCTGACGGGTTCGGGCGGGAGTTCGCCCGGCGCCCGCGGTCGCCCGCGCGCGCTGCACCCCGGGACTACGGTGGGTCCCCGGCCCGGCGTCCCCGAGGGTCGGCCGGCTCGACGGCGTCCGTGGGGTGTCACCCAGGTCGGTGACGCTGCGCCCCGTCGGACACACAGACCGTAAGGGCCGTTACGGCGGCGTGACAATCACCAGCGTGTAATTCGTTCGCTCACGGTGAGCAACCGACCCCGTGCAGTTCCCGCGCCGGTGGACGCCGTCCCCGCGCCCGCCCGCCTGACCTGCGCCGACGCGGCGGACCGGCGCCGCCCGTCGCCCGCGCCGCTCGCCCGGGCCGCCGCGCGGAGCCGGCGTGACCTCGCCCACGAGCCCGCCCCGATCACGCGGCCGCCCCGATCACACGGCCGCCCCGGCACGACCCGGCACCGCCTCCCGACCAGCCGCCCGGAGCGCGTTCCCGGCCCGCCGCGGCGTTTGCCCGGTCCGCCGGCCGCGCACCCACCCGGCATGCCCCTCTCCCGACCGGCCCCGGCCCGCCCGCCCGCCGTCCCCGCCTCCCGTGCGCCGCAGGGCGCATGCGGCTCCGGCAACGTGGCCGGGGGCCCGCCGGCCCGCAGCACCGCGATCGGGTCCGGAGCCTGAGCACAGACCCCGCCCCGCCGCCGCGGGGCAGCGCGTGGTCCCGGGCGCGCGTGGGCGCGGAGGCCCGGTTCCTGGCGTCCGCCGCGCGCGCCCGGCTGCAGGGCCGCGACCTCGCCCTCATCGCGGCCGGGCTGACCTTCTACGCCGGCATCGCGGTCGTGCCGCTGCTGCTGGTCGCCGTCCGGCTGACCGGGGCGCTGGCCGGCGCGGACGAGGTGTCGCGGCTGACCGGGAGCCTGACCGGGTTGCTGCCCTCACAGCTCGGCGCGCCGGGCGCCGTCCGCGGGCTGGTGGACGCCGGGCTGGGCATGGACCTCCTCGGCTTCCTGCTCGCCCTGCTGCCGCTGTCGCTGTACGGCGAGGGACTGCGCCGGGCGCTGCTGCGCTTCAGCGCGCGGCCCGACACCCTGACCGGCTGGCGCGGCCGGCTCCTCGGGCTGCCGCTGGTGGTGGTCACCCCGCTGCTGCTGTACCCGCTCCTGCTCGCCGCCGACGGCATGGCGTCCCTCGCCGCCGAGCCGGGCGCCGCCGCCGCCGTCGGCCGGTTCGCCCTCGGCTACTACTCGGTGCTGTTCGCGCTCACCGTGCCCCTGGTGTGGGGCTTCCGGGTGGTCGCGGCGACCCGCCTCGGCTGGCCCGCGGTGCTGTGCGGGGCGCTGTTCACCGCGGCCTGCCTGTCCGGCTTCCTCCAGGGGTTCGTGCTCTTCCTCTCCCTGCCGCTGGACCTCGGCGCCCCCTTCGGCGGCCTCACCCCCGTCGGGGCGGCGGTCGCGCTGGCGCTGTGGCTGTTCCTCCTGCACCTGGTGCTGCTCGGCGGCTGGCTGCTCACCCAGGCCCTCGACGAGCGCATCACCGGGCGGGCGGGGCCGCCAGCAGCTCCGGCAGGTCCCCGCGGTGCAGCACGACCAGGCGGCTCACCGCCCGCGTGAGGACGACGTAGAGGCGCTGCAGGCCGCGCGGCTCGGCCGCCACCACCGCCGCCGGGTCCACCACGACCACCGCGTCGAACTCCAGCCCCTTGGCCAGTCCCGCGGGGACGACGGCGAGCGGGGCCGCCGGGGCGTCGTCGGTCAGCACCTGCGCGGGCAGCCCGGCGTCCCGGAGCGCGGCCGCCACCGCCGGCACCGCCGCATCGGCGCAGACGACCCCGACCGAGCCCGGCGCCGCCGCCAGCTCCCGCACCACCTCGGCCAGCGGCCCGGCGAGGTCGGCGACCGGCCGCAGCGCGAGCGCCCCGGGGCCCCGCCGCACGGCGGTGGCGGCGGGCAGGCCGGGGGCGATGGCCGGCAACAGGCGGTTCGCGTAGTCGAGCACCTCGCCGGGGACCCGGTAGCCGCGGGTCAGCGGGCGGACCGTCGTCCCCGGCCGGCCGAGCCCGCGCAGCGTCGGGCCCCAGTCCCCCGCCGACCAGGGGCTGGTGGCCTGCGCGAGGTCGCCGAGGACGGTGAGCGAGCCGGCCGCCAGCCGGCGGGCGATCGCGCGGCACTGCATCCCCGACAGGTCCTGGGCCTCGTCGACCACCACGTGCCCGTAGCCGCCGGTGCGCTCGAGCAGGCCGGCCACCTCGTCGACCAGCACCGCGTCGGCCGCCGTCCAGGGCGCCGTCCGCACCGAGCGGGGCGGCTCCGGCCACCGCAGCGCCGCCTGCTCGTCCTCGTCCAGCACGCCCCGGGCCGCGCGCGCCAGCAGGACGGGGTCCGACAGCAGCGCGCAGACCAGGCCCGCGGCGTCGCGGGCGGGCCAGACGGCGTCGCAGAACGCGCGCACCTCGGGGCTGCGGGCGGCGCGGCGGGTCTCGGCGTCGGTCGGGCTCCCGCCGTCCTCCTCCCGCTGGCGGCGGGCGTCCTCGGCCAGGAGCAGGGCCAGCCGCTCGCGACCGGCGGCGTAGTGCAGCACCTGCTGGTCGTCGTCGGCCCGGCCGCGGCGACGCAGGTCGTCGACGGCGCGCTTGAGCCGCTCCACCGGCACCCGGTAGCGGCGACCGGCGAGCGGCACCAGCACGTCCTCGGCGGGCTTGGCGATCGCCCCCCACAGGGCGCGGTGCAGGACGGCGGCCATCCGCTCGTCGCCCTTGAGCGCGGCCACCTCGGGCCGGTCCGTGCCGCGGACCGGGACCCGGGCGGTGAGGTCCGCGACCGTGGTCTGCTCGACCTGCACCTCGCCGAGGGTGGGCAGCACCTGCTCGATGTAGCGCAGGAACGCCCGGTTGGGCCCGACGACGAGCACGCCGCTGCGCGCCAGCTGCCCGGCGTGGGTGTAGAGCAGGTAGGCCGCGCGGTGCAGGCCGACGGCGGTCTTGCCCGTGCCCGGGGCGCCCTGCACGCAGACCGACTCCGACAGCGGCGCGCGGACGATCTCGTCCTGCTCCGGCTGGATGGTGGCGACGATGTCGCGCATCGGGCCGCTGCGCGGGCGCTCGATCTCGGCGCGGAGCAGGTGCCCGTCGCCCTCGTCCCCGGCGGCGAGGAGCTCGTCCTCGTAGCCGGTGAGCTCACCGCCGTCGAAGCCGAAGCGGCGCCGGCGCACCAGGCCCTGCGGGTCGGCCGCGGTCGCCCGGTAGAACCGCCGGCTCATCGGCGCCCGCCAGTCGACGACCACCGGGTGGCCGGCGGCGTCGCGGACGTGCCGCCGGCCGATGTGAAAGGTCTCGTGCCCGGCGTCGGTGCGCCCGAAGAACGCCGGGACGCCGGGGTCGTCGGCCAGGGCGCGCAGCCGCTCCGCGCGGGCCGCGCCCAGCCGCTCCGAGGCCCACGCGTCCACGCCCGCGTCGACGACGGCGGCCGCCGCCGCGCGCATCCCGGCCAGGCACGAGGCCGCGTGGGCCAGGTGCGCGCGCTCGGCGGTCAGGACCGGATCGGCGGACGTCGTGTCGTTGGGCTCGGCGGACACGGTCGGTGGACGCTACGCGCGCCGCCGTGCGCCGTCGACCGCGTTCCCCGCAGCGACCGCCCCCCGGTGCAGAACCGCATCACCGCCCGGGAGGGCGCGGGCGCGGTCACCCGTCGCCGGGCTCGCGGATGACGACGTCGACCGCGCGGAACCGGGCCGGGGTCTCCAGCAGCACCGCCTTCGTCGGCTCGCCGACCTCGACCGGGGCCGTGCGGGGCAGCCCGGCCAGGGGACGCAGCCGCGGGTCGGCCAGCACGTCCTCCACCAGGCCGCGGTCGCCGCCGGGCACCAGCGCGTCGAGCCCGGCCGCGTGCGGCAGCAGCACCCGGGCCGCGGTGTCGGCCGCGGCCGAGACCACCGCCGCGGTCTGGTTGTCCCGGCGCCGGGCGAAGCGCTGCTGCGACCAGCCCCCGGCGGCGGTGCGGCCCTGCACCAGCCGGCTGTCGACCTTCGAGGCGACGAGCCGCGTCCCGTCGAAGACGCCCACGGCCCAGCGGCCGCGGCGCACCAGCAGCACGGCCGCCTGCGCCGGCCGGGCGGCCGCGGCGCCGAAGGAGGTCAGCAGCGGCGACTGCGGCGTCCAACCGAACGGCGCCCGCAGCACCACCGAGGTGCCGTCGGCGCAGGTCACCGCCAGCGCCTCGCCGTCGGTGCGCACCTCGGCGAAGGGCCCGTGCCGCTCGGCGACGCCGTCCAGCCAGCGGCCCAGCCGTTCGGGGGCGACGCCGAGCCGGCGGCCCCCGCCGGCGGCCGGGCGCGCGCGGGTCACCGGCCCGGGTCGAGGACCGGGAGCCCGGCCGCCCTCCACGCCTGGAAGCCCCCGACGACGTCGGTGGCGCGGTGCATGCCCAGGGCCCGCAGGGAGTCGGCGGCCAGGCTGGAGGAGTAGCCCTCGTCGCAGAAGACGACCACCTCGACGTCGTACCCGGTCGCCTCGGGCACCCGCGCGTCGCTGGCGGGGTCGAAGCGCCACTCCAGGTGGTTGCGCTCGATCACCAGCGCACCGGGGATGCCGCCGTCCCGGTCGCGCTGGGCGGCCGGGCGGGTGTCGACGAGGACGGCGCCGGCCTCGGCGCGGCGGGCGGCCTCCTGCGGCTGCACCCGCTGCAGGCGGCCGCGGGCCTCGGCGAGCAGCTCGTCGATGCTCCGGGCGCCGGCGGGCCGGTCGGCGCCGCTCACCCGGCCAGCACCGTCTCTGCCTCGGCGTTGCGCGGCCGCACGACGAGCATCCGCTGGCACGCGGCGACCACGGTCGCGGCCAGCGCCGCCGGGATCACCGCCACCAGGAACGCGGCGTTGGCACCGACCTCGTCGACCACCACGCCGGCCAGCGAGGCGCCCAGGGCCACGCCCAGGCCCAGGGCCGTGCCGATCCAGGTGAAGGCCTCCGTGGTGGCCGACGGCGGCACGAGCAGCTCGGCGAGGGTGAACGAGCTGATCAGGGACGGCGACAGCGAGATGCCGGCCAGGACGACGAACGGCACCATCACCCAGATCTGCTCGACGAGCAGCAGCGGGACGATCAGCAGCGTCAGGACGACGAGCACGGTGGCCAGCCGCCGGTTCAGCGGGGCGCGCCAGTGCACGGTGCCCCAGCCGATGCCGCTGGTCATCGACCCGACGGCGAGGGCGGCGATGAGGACGCCGGACATGGACATGGCGTCCACCTCGTCGGCGAAGGCCACCAGGGCGATCTCCAGCGTGCCCAGGATGGCGCCGACGGCGGCGCCGACGACGAACAGCACCCGGATGCCCGGCGTCCGGATCGCCGCGGGCCCCTTCCGGCTGACGCTGCCGTGCGGGGGCGGCTCGGTGCGGCCCTGCGCCGCGAAGAGCACGCTGCCGACCACGGCCAGGACGAACGCCGTCACCACGCCGGAGGTGGCGTGGCCGGTGGTGGAGAGGAAGGTGACCAGCACCGGGCCGACGATGAAGGCGAACTCGTCGACGACGGACTCCATCGCCAGCGCCGCGGGCAGCCGCGTGGTGCCGCGCAGGAGGTGGGTCCAGCGGACCCGGATCATCGAGGAGACCGGCGGGATGCAGGCCCCGGCGATCCCGGCGAAGAGGAAGACGGTGATGCTCGGCCAGTCCCGCTTCACCGCCGCGAGGAACAGCGCGCCCGAGACCGCGAAGACGGCCGTCACCGGGAGCAGCGTCCGCCGCTGGCCGATGGAGTCGGCGAGCCGGCCCAGCAGGGGCCCGGCCGCCGCGGTGGTGACCGCCCCGACCGCCGCCACCGCGCCACCGAAGGCGTAGGAGCCGGTCTCGTCGGCGACCAGGAGCACGCAGCCCAGGCCCACCATCGACAGCGGGAGGCGGCCGATGAACGCGGCGAGCACCATCGGCACCGCGTGCGGTGTCCGCAGGACGTGGAAGTAGGGAGACACCAGCACTCGAGCCCGTCGTCTTCGGGGGCGGGGGACTCCAGCCACGCTAACCCACGCCCTGTGCCGCAGCCGCCGGACACGAGGGCGTGCCGCTCGACGGTGTGACGGAAACGGCTCAGGGCGCGCACCCCGGGGGCGCGGGGACCGGGCCCGGACCCCGGTGGTCAGCCGGCGGCGGTGGCGTAACCCGGTCCGACGGCGCCGTGGAAGGCGTCCCAGTCCTCGGGCACCGCGGTCCCGGCGAGGACGGCGCCCAGCCGGTCGAGGTACCAGTGCCAGCCGGCCGCGATGTCCCCGACACCGGGGTCGTCGGCGGCGAGCACCTGGGTGAAGGTGAGCGTCGTCGTCCCGGCGGCCTCGGCGAGGTCGACCTCCACCCGCCAGCCCATCTGGTCCAGCCACTGCAGGACCAGCCGGTGCGGGGGCCGGCACTCCTCGATCCGCAGCCGGGACGTCGGGGCCCCGTCCTCCCCCGTCATCGTGAAGTCGCCCTCGGCGCCGGGCCCGTGGTCGCCGTCGTACCGGCCGATCCAGCGGGCGGAGCGCTCCGGCTCGGTCAGGGCCGACCAGACCGCGTCGGCCGGGTCCGGCCAGGAGCGGCGGAAGACCAGGCGCCGCCGGCCGTCGGGATCGGTGCTGATCGCGCCGCGGCGGTCGTCGGGGCCGCTGGGGGCGGGGCCTGCGGTCATGGGGTCTCCTCCCGGGTCGCCGCCCGCCGTCCGCGGGCGATCTCGGTGTCCAGCGCGTCCAGCCGCTGCGCCCACAGGTCGCGGTAGGGCTCGAGCCAGGTGTCGAGCTCCCGCAGCGGCGCGGGGTCCAGCGCGTACAGGCGGCGGCGGCCCTCGACCCGCGCGTGCACCAGCCCGGCCTCCCGCAGGACGCGCAGGTGCCGGCTGACGGCGGGGCGGCTCACCGGGAAGGCGCGGGCGAGCTCGCCGGCCGCCCGCTCACCGGCGGCCAGCAGCGCGACGATCTGCCGGCGGGTCGGGTCGGCCAGGGCCGCCAGCGCCTCCACGCCCCGATGTGTAACACGATGCTGACGCTTTCCGGAAGCGGGTGCCGCGCGGTTGACCCGTCGCGGCGGCGGGCACCGCCCGGCCATGACCGTCACCGATCCCGACGTCCCCGACCCGCTCAACGACCCGCGCACCCTGCAGGCCGACCCCGGCGCGAACGGCCAGGGCGACGACCTCGCCTCGGCCGCCGACGACCCGAGCGCCGCCGGCGAGGACGAGCTGGCCGCCGGGCGCACCGAGGCCGACGACGCCGGGGGCGCGGGCCTCCCGGGGGCCGCGGGCGGGTCCGGCCGCATCGCCGGCATCGGGGAGGCGCCCGGCGACTCCGCGGGGGACGACCCGCTCGGCGAGGAGCTCGGCGGCGGCCCGGTGACCGGTGGCGGCGAGACCGCGGGCGGCCTCGCCTAGCCACCCCCGACCCGCCGACCCCTGCCCCACCGTCGAGATCGGCGGTCTCGGCGGCATGAGCGCCCGATGGTGCCGAGATCGCCGATCTCGGCGACCGGGGGGCACCCGACCTCGTGACGGATCGGTCCGTTTCGCCCGTTCCCACCGGGGAACCGCAGCGCGTGTCAGCGCGGCGACGACGAGACGGAGGTTGCCATGGCCACGGGTGAGACCGGCTTCGCGGACGTCACCTTCGACCTGATCTCGGTGCAGTACCACTCGCTGAAGGCCGGGCACGACTACGGCCAGTACGTCCGGGACGCCGAGAACGCCGGCCTGGACGACGTCGCGGCGTTCTTCCGCGAGGTCATGGAGCAGGACTCGGCGCGGGCGAGGCGCTGCCACGAGTTCCTGCGGCGACTGTCCGGGACCGAGCAGGGCGGCCCGGCCACCGGGTGAGCCCGGCCGGGCCGCGGCGCCGCCCCCGGAGGGCCACGCTCCCGGCCTGCCTCACCGCCGGTCCCCTGCCTGCCTCAGCGCCGAGATCGGCGATCTCGGCGGCATGAGCGGCTGATGCCGCCGAGATCGCCGATCTC
>NZ_JBJGZP010000012.1:0-123356 GCF_054050555.1 Blastococcus sp. SYSU D00695
TATGTGGCAACGGGGTGTGGGGGGTTGTGGTTGATGAGTTGTGGCGTCGGGGTGAGGGGGTGCTGGGCGGCGGGGTGGCCGGCGTGCCGGGCGGCGCCCCCCCCCCCCGCCGCCGCGACCCTGGCCCGGGCCCGCGCCCGCCGCATCCCCCCCGAGGGACGAGTCACGCCGGCCCGGCCGGCGGCGCGCTCATCCGGCCGGGGTGAGAACGGCGCGACGGTGCGTCCGCCAGACTCCGGCGGCCGGTGCCGGTCGCGGCCGCCGGAGGGCGCAGGTCTCCCGGGACCTAGGACCCTGATCGTCGGGGCGGTCCGGGAGGAGTGTGGGAGCGGACCAGGGGTGGTGACACCGGCTGATCGGGGACGGGGGAGCGGTACCGATCCGCGTCTTCTTCCAGCAGGAGGTCGTCGATGACCAGGCTGTCGACCGCAGCCGTCCCGCCGCCGGCACGGCCGGCCGGTGCCCGGCACGGCGGTGCCGCCCTGCTGGCGAGCAAGCTCGCGCCGCCCGAGCCGGCCCACGCCACCGTGCCCCGCCCCCGGCTGCTCGACCGGCTGACCGCCGAGGTCCGGCGTTCCCCGCTCACGCTGGTCAGCGGCCCGGCCGGCTCCGGGAAGACGGTGCTGGCCTCCTCGTGGCGGGACAGCCAGCGGTCGACCCGTCCGATCGCCTGGCTGACCGTCGAGGAGTACGACGACGAGCCGGCCACCTTCTGGGCCTACGTCGTCGAGGCCCTGGTGCGGGCGGGCGTGCGGCTGTCCGCCGTCCCCGCCCTCGTCCCGGGAGAGCCCCCGGGGACCTCGGTCCTCCCGCGCCTGGTCGCCGACGTCGCGGCCTGCCCCCGGCCCGTGGTGCTCGTCCTCGACGACGCCGACCACCTCACCGACCGCACCATCACCGCCGGGCTGGACCTCCTCCTGCGGCACGCCGGCGGCCGGCTCCGGCTGGTCCTCTGCGGCCGCACCGACCCGCAGCTGCCGCTGCACCGGTACCGGCTGGACGGGACGCTGGCCGAGATCCGCGGCGACGAGCTGGACTTCACGCCGGAGGAGACCGGGCACCTGCTCGCCGCCATGGGCGTCCCCGTCGCGCCCGAGGTCGCGGGGGCCCTGTGCGCCGAGGCGGAGGGCTGGGCGGTCGGGCTGCGGCTGGCCGCCGCCCCGCTCAAGAGGGGGGTGCCGCCGGAGCGCCTGGTCACCTCCCTCGCCCGCGACGACGGCAGCGTGGCCCAGTACCTGTTCGCGGAGGTCCTGGCCGGGCAGCCGGCCTCCGTCCGCCGCGTCCTGGCCCGCTCGAGCGTCACCGCGCAGCTGTGGCCGGACCTGGTGGACCGCCTGTGCGGGCGGCGCAACACCCGCCGGGTGCTGGCGGGGCTGGCGCGGGCCAACGCGTTCGTGGAGGAGTCCCCGGGGGCGCCGGGCGGCTTCCGGATCCACCCGCTGTTCCGGGAGATGCTGCAGGGCCAGCTGGCCTACGAGCACCCCGGAGAACTGGCCGGCCTGCACCGGACGTGCGCGGCGTACTACGCCGACACCGGCCCGATCAACACCGCGGTGGGGCACGCCGTGGCCGCCGAGGACTGGGGGCTGGTCGGCCGCCTGCTCGTCGACGACCTGCTCGTGCCGCGCCTGCTCGCCCACGGGACCGACCCGGTGCTGCGCGACGCCCAGTCGATCCCGGCCTCGGCGCGCGGCACCGAGTCGGCCGTGCTCCGGGCCGCGGTGGCCCTGACGCGCGGCGACCGGCCCGACCCGGGGGACCTGGCGGCGACGGCGCGGGTCCCGGAGGGGGAGCGGCCGGCGCTGCGGATCTCGGGGGCCCTGGTCCGTGCGGCGGCGGTGGCGTCCACCGGCGCGCCGCCGGCCGGCGTGCTGGCCGCCCTCGACGACGCAGCGCAGCTCGTCGCGCAGCTCCCCGAGGAGTCCCACCGGGCCCGTGCGGAGAGCGCGGCGGTCCTCGGCCACCTGCGGGCCGTCACCGCGCTGCGGACCCACGCCCCCGTCCGGGAGCTGAGCTCCGTGCTGCGCTCGGCTGCGGCCGCCGCGCACACCGCCGGCGCCCGCGGGCTGCGGTGCCGGGCCGTCGGCGACCTCGCGCTGCTGGAGGCGCTCCAGGGGCACCTGACCCGGGCCGTGCAGCTGGCGCAGGAGGCCGAGACGCTCGCCGCCGAGCACGGGCTGGACGACGCCGCGCGCACGCCGGCCGCCGCCACCGCCCTGGCCTGGGTCCACCTCCGGCGGTACGCGCTCGTCGACTCGCGCGAGTGGCTGGGCCGGGCCCGCGCGCGCGAGCGCGGCGCCGTCCCCGGTGACGGGTCCGCCGCCCTGCAGGCGGTGCTGCAGGCGCAGCACTTCCGGTTGCGGCAGGAGTACGGACTGGCCGACCAGACCCTGCGCGCCTGCCTCGCGGGGCCGCCGCTGCCCCGGTGGACGTCGGAGCAGGTGGTGGCCGAGGTCGTCCGGCTCGCCGTCGCCCGGGGCCACGTGGACGAGGGGCTGGCCATCCTCCGCGACCGCGGGCGCGACGAGCCGTGGAGCCGCCGGCTGGAGGCGTCGGTGCGCCTGGTCCAGGGGACCGACGGCGACGACCTCCCGACCGGGGACGACGCGGGGCAGGCGCTGGCCGACCTCGTCGAGTCGACGGTGATCCGGGCCTGCCAGCTCCTGCAGCACGGGGACGTCACGACCGCCGCCGAGGAGCTGGCGACGGCGCTGGACCGGGCGCGCCCGGAGCTCCTCCGGTGGCCGTTCGTGGACACCCCGCCCCAGGCGCGCCGGCTGCTGCGCAGCCATCCCCGGCTGCAGGCCGCCGGTGCGTGGCTGAACCCCTCGAGCGGCGCCCGGCCGTCCGGGACCGGGAACGCCCCGGCCGCCCGCCCGGCCGAGGACGTCGTCCAGGAGCTCAGCGACCGGGAGACCGAGGTGCTCCGCCACCTGGCGGAGATGCTCTCCACGGCGGAGATCGCGGCGACCATGTTCATCTCGGTGAACACCGTCCGCACCCACATCCGGAGCATCCTGCGCAAGCTCGGCGTGAGCAGACGCAACCAGGCGGTGCGCCGGGCCCGCGAACGCGGGCTGCTCTGAGGGCACCGTCCACGTCCCGAGGGGAACGGGGACGGCGGACACGGGGACGGGGGACACGGGGACGGGGACTGCGCGGACCGGAACAGCGGACACGGGGACGGCGGGGAGCGGACGAGGGGTGGTACGCATGGGCACGGCACGTACCCGGTACGAGGTCCGGGTGGCGACGCACATGGGCAGCGCGGCGATGGCCGCCCTGCAGGTCCCGGTGCGGCTGACCGCCGTGCCGCGCCGCACCCTGTACCGGTTCCGGGTCCCGGCTGACCAGGACCTCGCGCACGCCCTCGCCCGGCTCCTCACCAGCGACGTCGAGGTGCTGGAGATCCGCCAGTGCACCGACCCGTCCGACCGGCCACGCGCCCCCCGCCCGGCGACACCGGCCGGGCCCCCCGAGGACGCCGACGGCCCGTCGTCCTCCGGCGTCGTCCTCGCCTTCCGACGCCGGCGACCGGCCCCCGCCCGGCCCGGCGACGGGTCACTCGCGGCGGACGATGCCGGGGCGTGACCGGCGGCACACGATTCCTCCGCACCCATCGGGACCGCGACGCCCGCCCTCTCCCCGAGGGCGGCGTGGCCCGCGCTGACCTCGGAGGACAGGCACATGACGGACACCTCGCACCGGCGCTCTCCGCAGACGACCCACTACACCGAACCGGTCACCGCCTGGGTCGGGTGGGTGGTGTTCGCCGGCGTCATGCTCATCACCCTGGGCGCGTTCCAGATCATCCAGGGCCTGGTCGCCCTCTTCGACGACGGCTTCTACGCGGTCACCTCCGATGGCCTCGTGGTCGACGTCGACTACAACACCTGGGGCTGGATCCACCTCGTCATCGGCATCGTCGGCGTCCTCACCGGCGTCGGTCTCCTCGCCGG
Source organism: Blastococcus sp. SYSU D00695 (assembly GCF_054050555.1). NCBI lineage: Bacteria > Bacillati > Actinomycetota > Actinomycetes > Geodermatophilales > Geodermatophilaceae > Blastococcus > Blastococcus sp. SYSU D00695. Next base: position 3,960 of record NZ_JBJGZP010000012.1, read on the forward strand.
CAACATGGTCGCCCGCGTCGTGGGCGTGGGGATCGCCATGCTGAGCGCGCTGGTGAACCTGCTGTTCATCTCGGCGTACCCGGTGTGGTCGGCGATCATGATCGTGCTCGACGTGATCGTGATCTTCGCGATCATCGTCCACGGACGCGAGGTCAGGGACCGCTGACGCGGCCGACCGTCTGACCTCCAGCCCCCGCCGCCGCACCGGGCCTCCCGGTGCGGCGGCGGTGGTGCGCGCCGGGGCCGCGCGGTCGACGTGCCGGGACGGCGGTGGTGCGCTCCGGCCCGGGACGCCGCGGAGGGGCCGGGGCCGCCGCGGGCTCATCTCGTCCGGGGGACGCCACCGGCGCCGCCGGGGGGTTGGCTCCCCCCATCGGAACGGACCCGCTGGGTCCTCCCGCACGGGACCCGGCGGCGGATCCGCCGCCGGCCGGTCCCCGAGGGGGACCCGCCCACCGGTGTCCGCCCGGGACAGTAGGGAGCGCGCGGAATGGGACGTCAGGTGTACGAGCTGAGAGTGCGCGGGCCGGTGCCGGCGGAGGTCCTCGAGGAGATCGGCGCGGAGGACCTCGGCGAGGAACCGGCCGTCACCGTCCTGCGGACCGAACCCACGGACCAGCCGGGTCTCCACGGCGTGCTGCAGCGGTTGCGCAGCCTCGGGCTGGACCTCATGGAGGTCCGCACGGCCGCGACCGACCCCGGTGATCCCGAGCTCCGGTGACCCGGGCCGCGGTGACCCCGGCCGCCGGGCGGGCGTCACCCCCGCCGGATGAGGCCGGGGGCCCGCGGCCGATGCAGCCTCGGCCCGACGCCGCCGCGCGCCGCGCGGCAGCGCCCAGCCCGTGGACGCCGGACCGCCCGGTGCCGGACGTGACACCCGAGGAGATGCTCATGGCCACCTTGACCGTCTGGGAGTTCCCCACCCCCGAGGGCGCGCAGAACGCGGTCGCGACCCTGAAGGACCTCCAGCGTCAGGAGCTCATCCAGATCCACGACGCGGCCACCGTCTCGTGGCCCGCCGGGAAGAAGAAGCCCAAGACGGAGCAGCTGCACAACATGGCCGGGGCGGGAGCGCTCGGCGGGGCGTTCTGGGGGATGCTGTTCGGCCTGATCTTCTTCGTCCCGCTGCTGGGCATGGCCATCGGCGCCGGCATGGGCGCGCTGACCGGCAGCATGACCGACGTCGGCATCGACGACTCGTTCATCCGGCGGATGCGCGAGGAGATCAAGCCGGGGACCTCCGCGCTGTTCCTGCTGACGTCCGGAGCGGTCGTGGACAAGGTCAAGGCCGCCTTCGAGGGCCAGGACCTCGTCCTGGTGGAGAGCAACCTCAGCGGCGAGCAGGAGGACCGCCTCCGGGAGGTCTTCGCCGAGGAGGAGCGCGCGCCGCAGCACGCCGGCTGAGCGCACACCGTCCCGGGGCCCGGCTGCCGCGTCAGCCGGGCCCCGGGTCGCGCCCGGGCCGGGCGGGGGACCCCAGCGAGGAGGTGCCGGGTGGACGAGGGGGCACTGCTGGCCGTCGCCGGCGCCGTGGTCGTCTGGGGACTGGTCGGTGCCCGGCTCCGGCGCACCGACGTGACCGGGCCGATGGTCTTCGTGGCGGTCGGCGCCCTGCTGGTCGCGACCGGGACGGTCAGCGGCTCGGCCGCGCCGGAGGCGGTCCGGCCGCTGGTGGAGCTCGCGCTCGTGTGGGTGCTGTTCTCCGACGCGGCGCGTGTGTCGCCGAAGGACCTGCGCGGGGACGCCGGCCGCTGCGTCCGGCTGCTCGCCGTCGGGCTCCCGCTCAGCGTCCTGGCCGGGTGGGGGCTCGCGGCCTGGCTGCTGCCCGGCCTGGACGTCTGGCTGGCCCTGCTGGTGGGCGCCGCCCTGGCGCCCACCGACGCCGCCCTCGGCGTCCAGGTGGTGACCGAGCCCTCCGTCCCCGCCCGCATCCGACGGCTGATCACGGTGGAGAGCGGTCTCAACGACGGCATCGTCACGCCGGTCGTCTTCGTCGCGCTGGCCGGCGCGGCGTCGGTCGAGGGGCTCGCCGCGGCTCCTGGGGTCGGGGAGGCGCTGCTGGAGCTCGCCGTCGGCGCGGTCGTCGGGGCCGCCGTGGGCGCGCTGGGCGGCCGGCTGCTGCGCGAGGCGCGCCTGCGGCAGTGGGCGGCGGAGGAGTTCGCCGGCACCGCCGTCCTGGCGCTGGCCGCGGGGGCGTACTGCGCGGCGCTGGCCACGCACGGCAACGGCTTCGTCGGCGCCTTCTGCGCCGGCCTGGCGTTCGGCGCGACCGCCGGACCGCGCGGCCCGGCCGAGCTCGCGTTCACCGAGCAGGCCGGCGGCCTGGTGGGGCTGCTGGTGTGGCTGGCCTTCGGGGCCCTCGCCGTGCCGGTGCTGCTCGACCTCGCCGACGGGGCGCTCCTGCTGTACGCGGTGCTGAGCCTGACGGTCGTCCGCCTGATCCCGGTGGCGCTGGCCTGCATCGGGACGGGCATGGCCGTCGCGACCGTGCTGTTCGTCGGGTGGTCCGGCCCCCGGGGACTGGCCTCCCTGGTGTTCGCCCTGATCACGCTCGAGGACCTGGGGGCCGCCGCCGAGCCGGCGGTCGCCGTCATCACCGGGACGGTCCTGCTCAGCGTGGTGGTGCACGGGCTGAGCGCCGGGCCGCTGGCCGCCCGCTACGGTCGCTCGGCCGCGGCGGCCGGTGAGGCCGTCATCCGACGGGGGTGAGCAGCCGGCCGCCGGCCCCCGCCAGGATGGTCCGGTCCGGACCCCTGCCCCTCGGCCGCCGCCGTCCCTGACGGAGCGGCCGGTGGCCTGCCACGCCCGGGAGGCGCGCGTGTCCCTCGTTCCGCCGGGCGTCCGGGTGCTGAGGAGCTACCGACGGGCCTGGCTGCTCAAGGACCTCACGGCCGGGGTCGTGCTGACCACGCTGCTCGTGCCGCAGGGGATGGCCTACGCCGAGCTGGCCGGGCTGCCGCCGATCACGGGCCTCTACACGTCGATCATGTGCCTGCTCGGGTACGCGCTGGTCGGCCCCTCGCGCATCCTCGTGCTCGGGCCGGACTCCTCGCTGGGGCCCATGATCGCCGCGACCGTGCTGCCGCTGGTCGCCGCGGGCGGGGACCCGGAGCGCGCCGTCGCGCTGGCGTCCCTGCTCGCCGTCATGGTCGCCGCGATCATGCTCGTGGCCGGCTGGGCGAAGCTCGGGTTCATCGCCGAGCTGATCTCCAAGCCGACGATGATCGGCTACGTCAACGGGCTGGCGGTCACCATCCTGATCGGCCAGCTGCCCAAGCTGTTCGGCTTCTCGGTGGACGGCGACGGCGCGGTGGAGGAGGTCGTGGCGTTCGGGCGGGCGCTGGCCGACGAGGCGACCGTGCCGGCGGCTGCCGCCGTCGGCATCGGCGGCATCGTCCTCGTCCTGGCGCTGCAGCGCTGGCTGCCGAAGGTGCCGGCGGTCCTGGTGATGGTCGTGCTGGCCATCGCGGTCAGCATCGCCGCCGACCTGGGGGACCGCGGGGTGAGCCTCATCGGCACGCTGCCGCAGGGGTTCCCCCCGCTGACCATCCCCACCGTCGCGTGGTCGGACGTCCTCCCGCTGGCCGCCGGGGCGCTGGCCATCGCGGTCGTGTCGCTGGCCGACACCATCTCCACCTCGTCGGCCTTCGCCGAGCGCACCGGCCAGGAGGTGCGGGGCAACCAGGAGATGCTCGGCATCGGCACGGCCAACCTCGCCGCCGGGCTCTTCCAGGGGTTCGCGGTCAGCACCAGCGCCTCGCGCACGGCCGTCGCCGAGCGGGCGGGGGCCCGGACCCAGCTGACCGGCGTCACCGGTGCGGTGCTGATCGTCGTCCTGATCGTCGCGCTGCCGGGCCTGTTCAAGGACCTGCCGCAGCCGGCGCTGGCCGCCGTCGTCATCACCGCCTCGCTCTCGCTGGCCGACCTGCCGGGCATGACCCGGCTGTGGAAGCAGCGCCGGGTGGAGTTCTCGCTGGCGCTCGTCGCGTTCGCCGGCGTCGCGCTGCTCGGCGTGCTGCCGGGCATCGCCATCGCCGTGGGGCTGTCGATCCTCAACGTGTTCCGCCGGGCCTGGCGGCCGTACCAGACCACCCTCGGGCTGGTCGAGGACCTGCGCGGCTACCACGACGTGCGCTCCTACCCGGCGGCGCGGACGCTCCCCGGCCTGGTCATCTACCGCTTCGACGCGCCGCTGTTCTTCGCGAACGCCAAGAGCTTCCGGGACGAGGTCGTGGCCCTCGCGCGCCGCGACCCGGCACCCGAGTGGATCGTGGTGGCCGCCGAGCCGATCACCGACGTCGACACCACCGCCGCCGACGTCCTGTTCGAGCTGGACCACCTGCTGGACCAGCGCGGCCAGGCGCTGGTGTTCGCGGGGTTGAAGGACCCGGTGCGCCGCAAGATCGACGGCTACGGGCTCACCGAGAAGATCGAGCCCCGGCACCTGTTCCCGACCGTCGGCTCCGCCGTCGCCGAGTTCCGGGCCCGCACGCACGCCGAGTGGACGCCGCCCGCCGACGTCCAGCCGCCGGCGCACCTCCCCGACGGCGACGGGAGCCGCGACGGCGCCGGGGGCCGCGACGCGAGCGCCGAGATCGGCGATGTCGGCGGCATCAGCCGCTGATGCCGCCGAGTCCGCCGATCTCGGCGGGCGGGGGCGGGCGCGCAGGGGCTGGGCGGGCAGGGGCTGGGCGGGCAGGGGCGGGGCGGGCAGGGGAGGGCCGAGCAGGGGAGGGCCGGCTCAGGCCGGGGCCAGGACCCGGGCCGCGGCGGCGTTCTCCAGGTCCCGGCCCAGGGCGTCCTCGAGGTCGGCCCAGCAGGTCGCGGCCGCGTGGGTGTCCCGGGCGTGCGACAGCAGCGGCAGCACGTCACCGGGCCCGCGGTTGAGCACCACGACCACGAGGGCGATGGCGTGGTCGTCGAGCAGCAGCGCCGCCGCGACCAGGTCCTCCACGGCGATCGTGCGGCGGAAGTGCCCGACGAAGGCGTCCTGCCCGGTGTGGTCCCCGACGACCGGCGGGAAGCACCCCAGGCGTGGCAGGAGCACGGTCAGGGCGGCGGCCAGCACGCCGTCGCCCCACACCAGCTGACCGGCGGTGTTGTCCGAGCGCTCGACGCGGGACGACCCCAGCCGGTCGTGCAGGACCAGGGCCAGGCAGCTGTGGTGGAACGGGCCCTCGGCGCGGGCGCGCCACACGGCGTCGTAGTCCGAGACCGCGCGGGCGAGGCTGCCGTAGCCGGCTGCCGCGAGGGTCATGGGGGAGCTGGGGTCCACGGTGCCGGCCTCCTGTCGACGGGCGGGCGCCCACGAGGGAGCGAGGACGCCGATCCTGGCCGGGGCGCCGGGGACCGGCCTCACCCCGATCGCATGGTCGGCCGGCCCCGCCGGCGCGCGGCCGCCGGCCCCGCTCAGAACAGCTCGGGCACGGTCTCCCGCCGTTCCACGAGGGTCGTCCGCCGCGGTGGTTCACAGGACCGCGCCGCGGTGGGACGCTCGCGTCCCGGCGGGGCTCCCCGCCGGCGCGCGGCTCGAACGAGGTGGTCGCCGATGTCCCTCCTGCCCTGGGGGTCCCCACCGGCGGCGTCGCGCCGCCACGCGCTGGGCGCGTTGCTCGCCGGGACGGCGGTCCTGGCGGCGGCCTGCGGGAGCGCCGACGGAGTGGCTGCCCCGCCCTCACCGGCCGCGGCCACGATCGACTGGTCGGAGACGGACTACACGCTGACCTGCGACGGCATCGTCCCCACGGGCCTGCACGTCCCGGTCGACGGCGGGCAGGCCCGCGTGCCCGCCGACGACAGCCGGCCGCCGTACTACGCCTGGTACGACGTCCGCGTCCTCGACACGGCCGACGGCGACCTGGACGGGGACGGGGCACCGGACACCGTGGTGCTGCTCAGCTGCTCGCCGCAGCCCTCCAACGGCGTCCTGCAGGAGGTCCAGGTGTTCGCCGCCACCGGCGCGCTGCTGGGCGCGCTGCCCAGCCCGCGCACGCTGCGCGAGCGCGGGATGCTGCCGCCGGAGTACGACCCGGGCGGGCTGCTCGTCGAGGACGGCGACATCGTGGCGGCGATGCACGCCTACGGGCCCGGCGACGTCCACGCGACCGGCCCGTCGGTGCCGCTGACGGTGCGCTGGCGATACGCCGGCGGGCACTTCGAGCGCGTGACGTCCTGACCGGCGTCCGTGCGTCGGGCGGCGCGCTCGTCCGCGGCGGATGAACCGTGACGATGTCCCGTGACAATCCGTTCACGGAGGGCCAGCATCGGCGTCCTCGTGACGGGATCGGTCCACCCAGCAGCGGTCGGACGGGGGTGTCTGTCGGTGACGGACCTGACGATCGGCCGGCTGCGCCGGAGCCCCTCCCGCCCGCGACCGGCTGCCCGCCCGCTGCCGCCCGAGCCGGTGGCCGCTGCCGAGGAGGGTGTCGAGCTGAGCCGGCTGCTCGCCCTCGCCCGGCTCACCGCCGCCCAGGCGCTGGAGATCGGCGCGGGCGTGCTGGCGGTCGCCGAGGCGAGCGGGGGGCCGGTCGACCCGCGGGTCACCGCCCGCGGCGAGGTCGTCGCCGGGGCGGGGGCGGGCGGGCGGCCCGTCGCGACGGTCCTGACCGACGTCGCCGCCGCCGCCCGGCTGCCCCGCCCGGCCGGCGGGGGAGCCGGGCGGGGCTCGGCCGAGCTGGACCGCGCGGTCGGGGACCTGCCGGCCGACGGGCTGCCGGTGGTGGCCCGCCGGCTGCAGGAGGCGGCCGCGACGGCCGACCGGGCGGCGGTGCAGGCGGAGCTGGCCGCGCTCGTCCGCGCGGCCGGCACCGTGCCCGGCGGGAGGGCGGCGGGGACCACCGCGGCGGGGGCCGCCGCGGGCGCGCCGCCGACCCCCGCGACCCCGCGTCCCGCCGGCCGCCGGGCCGGCCGGCGGGCCGGCGCCTGGGTGCTGTCGGTCCTGCTGCTGGCGGCGGTCGTCACGGCCGAGGTCGTCGTGCTGCGCGACGACATCGCCGCCGACATCGACCTGCTGCTGGACGCCGGCCGGGACGGTGCCGACCCGTCGTCGGGCGCACCGCAGGTGGTGGAACCGGAGCTCCCCGCGCCGGCCCCCGCCGCCGCCGGCGCCGTGGCCGCGGTCGACCTGCGCCCCCTCGCCGCGTGCTCCCCGGGCGCCCCGTGCACGCTGCGGCTGCTCGTCCGGCTGGTCCCGGACGCCGAGCCGCAGACCGTGACCTGGTCCTACCGGGTGGTCGACCGGTGCACCGGGGCCGCCTCGACCGCGCCCGGCGGGAGCGTGACCGTGCCGTCGCAGGCCGGGCGGGCCGTCGCCGTCGGCACGGTGGACCTGCCCCCGGCCGCCGCCGTCGCGGTGTTCGCGGTCACCGAGGCCCCCGCCGCCGCGGCCTCCGCCCCGGTCGTCGCCGGCTCGTGCACGCCGCCCGGACCCGGTGGGTGACCCCGAGAGGAGGAGGCCATGCCGATCGCCGGACCGACCGGGCCGGCCGCGGGCGCGGGCCCGCGGCGGACCCGGCAGCAGCGCCGCGACCGGCGCAGCGCCGCCTTCGACCTGCTCGCCGTCGTCGCCGCGGGCGCGCTCGTCGGCCTGGGCATGGCGAACCTGTACCTCATCGGGGAGCCCGCGCTCGCCGCTCGGCAGGGCCTCATCGCCGCCGGCGGCGTGCTCGTGCTCGCCCTGTCGTGGCGGGTCCGGGTCCGGTTCCTGGGCGTGCTCGCCTGGCTGGCCTACGGCCTGGCCGTCCTGTTCCTCGTCGGCGTCCTGGTCATGGGCCTGTCGGCCAACGGCGCCACCCGCTGGTTCGCGATCGGGACGCTCACCTTCCAGCCCTCGGAGCTGGCCAAGCTGGGTCTCCTGCTCGTCCTGGCCGCCGTGCTCGGCTCGTCCCGGCCCCCGGGGCGGCGGTTCGTGCTGGCCCTGCTCCTGGCCGCCGTGCCCATCGGGCTGACCCTCCTGCAGCCGGACCTGAGCACGGCGATGCTGCTCACCGTCCTCGCCGGCACCATGCTGGTCCTCGGCCGGGTCCCGGCCCGCTTCCTGCTGCCGCTGGCCGCCGCCGCCGCGGTCGTCGCGCCCCTGCTGATCAGCCTGCTGCAGCCCTACCAGGTGTCGCGGCTGGGCAGCTTCCTCGTCGGCGCCCACGAGTCCCCGACCGGCTCGGGCTGGGCCGTGCGGCAGGCCAACATCGCGGTGGGCTCCGGCGGGCTGTTCGGCCGGACCGACGACCCGCTGCGGCTGCTGCGCGCCCAGTACCTGCCCGAGCGGGACACCGACCTGGCCCCGGCCAGCCTGGTCGGCCAGTGGGGGCTGGTCGCCGGTGCCGGGCTGGTGCTCGCCGCGATCGTCCTGGTCTGGCGGCTGGCGATGGCCAGCCGGGCGGCCCGCACGCCGCACGGGGCGCTGGTGGGCGGCGGGCTGGCGGTCCTGCTGGGTGTGGAGATCGTCGTCTCGGTGGGGGCCAACCTCGGCCTGCTCCCGCTGGCCGGCGTGCCGTTCCCGCTGGTCAGCTACGGCGGCACCGCCCTGGTCGTGCACCTGGCCGCGATCGGCGTCGTCCTCGCCGTCCGCCGCGACGGCGCCCGGCGGCGCCTGTGGGCCGCACCGGGCCGGCGCAACCCCCGCCCGCGGCTGGTCCGGCTGGCGGCCGTCGCGCTGTCGGCGCTGCTGCTCGCCTTCGGCCTGCACGGCTGGGACCTGCAGCGCGAGCGCGGGGCGGAGCTGCAGGTGGTGGGCGACGAGCAGATGACCCGCTGCACCCGACTGCCCGCCCCCCGGGGCGTCATCGTCGACCGGCACGACACCCCGCTGGCCGTGGACGCCGCCGACCTCGGGACCGGCGTGGACCGGGTGCTCGTCGTCCCCGCGCTGGTGCGCGCCCGGCCGGCCGACGTCGACCGGCTCGCCGGCCTGACCGGCCGGCCGCCGGACGACCTGCGCGCCGAGCTCCTCGCGGCGGAGGACACCACGCTCACGCTGCCGGTCGCCGAGGTGCCGCGCCCGGTCGGCGACACGGTCACCGCGGCGGCGGTCCCCGGCGTGCTCGTGGTGCCCGAGCCGCGCCGCGCCTACCCGCACGGGGCGCTGCTCGGGCCGATGCTCGGGTTCGTGGGCGTGGCCACGCCCGAGGACGAGGCCCGCTGGCCGGACCTGCCGCCGGGCGCGGTCGTCGGCCGCGCCGGCCTGGAGGGGCAGTACGACCCGGTGCTGCGCGGCGTCGACGGGCGGCTGTGCCTGTACGTCGACCCGCGCGGCGTGCCCGTCGCGCTGGGCGAGTACCGCGCGCCGGTGCGGGGGGCCGACCTGCGGCTGTCGCTGGACCTCGGCCTGCAGCGCCGCCTGGACGCCGCCCTGGCCGCCGCCCTGGCCGCGCAGCCGCGGCCGGTGGGCAAGGTCGGTGCCGCCGTGGCCATGGACCCGCGCACCGGCCAGGTCCTCGCCATGGCCAGCCGCCCCTCCGCCGACGACAACGTCTACGGCCCGCCGGTGGACGTCGCCGCGCTGGAGGCGGCGGCCGCCGCGCCGGGGTCGCCGATGCTCGAGCACGCGACGCAGGCGGTGGCGCCACCGGGGTCGACGTTCAAGCTCGTGGTCGCCGCGGCCAACCAGGCCCACGGCGTGTGGGACCCGGACCTGGTCGTCCCGGGCGGCGCGGAGTTCACCTACGGCGGGCACGTGTTCCACAACTGGCGGCCGATGGGGCCGATGTCGCTGCGGCAGGCGATCGCCGTCTCCAACGACGTGTACTTCTACCGGCTCGCCCTGGCACTCGGCCCGGAGGCGATCGCCGAGACGGCCACGCAGCTCGGCGTCGGTCAGCCCACCGGCATCGACCTGCCGGGGGAGGCCGCCGGCCACCTGGGCACCCCGGAGTCCGTCGAGGCCGCCGGCGGCACCTGGTACGGCGGTTCGACGGTCATCCTCGGCATCGGGCAGGGCGAGATCCAGGTGTCGCCGCTGCAGAACGCCCGGTGGACCGCGGCCCTGGCCACCGGCGCGCTGGTGACGCCTCGGCTGGGCAGCGAGCTCGGCGCGGACGGCACGTACGCGCCGCTGCCGGCGCCCGCCGCCACGCCGCTGCCCTTCCCCGCGGACCTCGGGCCCGTGCGGGACGGGATGACCCAGGTGGTGTCCGCCGGGACGGGCGGCCGCGTCCGCGTCCCGGGCCTGACGGTCGGGGCCAAGACCGGCACCGCGCAGGACGGCGGCCTGCGCGCCGACGAGTACGACAACTGGATGTCCCTCGTCGCGCCGATGGAGGCCCCCGAGATCGTGATCACCGCCTGGACGCAGGGGCCGGGGCAGGGCGCCAACAGTGCGTCCGGCGTCGCCGCCGACGGGCTGCACTACTACCTGGACCACCGGGCCGAGGTGCTGGCGACCGGTCCGGCGCCCGCCTCCTGAGCGCCGGGTGGCTCAGCCGCGCCCGTAGGCGGCCAGCAGCGGCCGGTTCCGCACCGCCCGGGCGGCGCCCTCGGCCACGCAGGTGAGCGGCTCCTCGGCGGCCTTCACGGGCAGGCCGAGCTCCCGCTCGAGGAACGGCACGAACCCGGCGACCAGCGACCCCCCGCCGAAGGCGAGCACCCCCTCGGCGAGCACGTCGGCCAGGGCCTGCGGCGGGAGGTCGTCGAGGCACGCGGTGAGCGTGCGCACGATCTCGCCGACGACGGGGCGCACCGCGTCGGTCACCTCGGCCGCCTGCAGGGTGGCCAGCCGCGGCCGGCCCGTGGCTCCGTCGCGGCCCTGCACGACGAGCGGGCCGTCCGCCTCCGCGGCGGAGGAGACCTTCACGCGCTCGGCCTCGAGCTCCCCGACGTGCAGCTGGTGCTGCTCGCGCAGGTACCGGGAGACGGCGGCGGTCATGGCGTCCCCACCGGTCTTGCCGGTCCGCTGGGCCAGCACACCGCCGTAGCAGAAGGCCACCGCCTCCGCGGTGCCGCCGCCCACGTCGACGACCATGTGCACGCGCCGCTCCAGCGGGTCGACGCCGCAGCCGATCGCGCCGGCGACCGAGTCGTCCAGGGCCGTCGCCGGCCGGATGCCGGCCTCCTCCGCGGCCTCCAGCAGCGCCCGCGTCTCCAGGGCGGTGGAGTCGGCGGGCACCCCGATGACGGCGCGGACCGGGCTCCACACCCGCCGGCCCGACCGCGCGAGGACCGCGCGCAGGTACTGGCGCGCGGTCTCCAGGTCGGTCACCACCCCGTCGTGCAGCGGCCGGACGGCGGCGAACCGGGCCGGGCTGCGGCCCTGCAGGTCGGCCGCCTCCCGCCCGACCGCGAGGACCCGGGACCGGCGCCGGACACCGCGGTCCAGCAGCATCACGCTGGGTTCGTCGAAGAGCAGACCCCGCCGCGCCTCGCTGACCACGGTGTTCGCGGTGCCCAGGTCGATGCCGAGGTCCATGCCGGTCTCCTGACGCGCGGGCGGCCCAGTCTGGACGGCGCCCCACCGCCGGGTCCAGACTCCCGCGCACCGCGACCGTTCCCGCCGGCCGGGAGGACGGGCCCCGCGGCGCCCCGGGCGGGACGTGCGACCCGGGCGGGGAGGTCGTCGGGGCGGCACGCTGTTCCCGGGCGGCCCGGCCGCCCGCAGACCGGTGCCCGCCGGGTCCAGCGCCGGGTCCGGGCGGCTCGCAGAGACGGACCCCGACATGGAGACAGGCGCCCCCGCCGCGGCCGGGAACCCCCTGCTCGGCATGGTGATCGCGACGCTGGCCGCGGTGCTGTTCGCGGTCGGTGCCGTCCTCCAGCACGAGGCCGCGGAGCTGAGCACCACGGACCGCGGCCTCAGCCTGCGCCGGCTGCTGCGGCGCCGCCGGTGGATGATCGGGCAGTTCGCCACCGTGCTCGGGACCGGGGCGCAGGTGGCGGCGCTGGGGGTCGCGCCCGTGGCGGTCGTCCAGCCGACCCTGGCCGTCACGCTGGTGTTCGGGCTGGGTCTGCGCGCGGTCCGGACGCGGCAGGTCCCGGTGCGGCAGGAGCTCCTGGGCGTCGCGCTGACCACCGGCGGGCTGGCGGTCTTCCTCCTCGCGGCGCGCCCGGCCGGGGCGCACGAGCCGCCGCAGCCGTCGGTGCTGGCGATCGTGCTGACCGTCGCCCTCTCGGTCCTCCTGGTCGCGGCGGCGACCCTGGTCGGGCACGGGCCCCACGGGGCGCTCGCCTGCGGCAGCGCGGCCGGCATCGCGGCCGGGGTCGCCGCCGTCCTCATCTCGGTCGGCATCCACGGCCTGCGGGAGGACGGCTGGGCCCACGCGCTGGCCGGCATGACGGTCTGGGGGGCGGCGGTCGTGGCGGGGGTGGCGATCCTGGCGGGGCAGCAGGCGTACGCCCGCGGCTCCCTGGCCTGGTCGCTGCCGGCGGTCATCCTGCTCGACCCGCTGGCGGCGGTGCCCGCGGCCCGGCTGCTGCTGGACGAGCGGCTGGCTCCGGGGCGGGTCGCGATCTGGCTGCCCGCCGCCCTGGTCGCGGCGGTCGGGGTGGTCCTGCTCGCCCGCACCGGCGCGGCGCCGGCGGCCGAGGAACAGCCCGGCCGCACCGCCTGACCGGCGCCCGGGACCCGCTCGGCGCCGGCTCAGCGCCGGTGGTCGCGCCGGGAGCCCTGCCGGGCGCCCCGCGGGGGGCGCTGCCGGCCGCTCCCCGGGGCGGCGGCCCGGCGACGGCGCCGCCGGCGGTCGACGAGACCGGCGACGACCAGGAGCACCGGCAGGACCAGGCCCCACACCAGCCAGCCGTTCATCGACGTCTCCCCGCGCTCGGCCACCGGTCGCCGGGCGCCACCCCGGCGCCGGCCGGCCTGCGCCGCGGCCACCGGCCGCGCCCCACCCGGCAGGGACGAGCGCGCCACCGCCCGGGGGGCGTCCGGGACGGTGCCCCGGCGCCTCGTCCCGGCCGGATGAGGCTGCCCGGAGCGGGCGCGCGCAGGCTGCCGGGATGGCGACCGAGCGCGCAGCGACGGCCGCTGCCGGGCCGGGGGAGCAATCGGCTGCTGCCCCTCCTGCTGGCGACGGCGGTGTCCGCCGGGCCCGGCACACGACGAGGACCCGGGGGTCGCCGATGGACACCGAGGAGGCGCCGCCCGGTCCCGACCGGCCGGCGGCGGGCAGGCAGCGGTTCGACCCCTCGGCCGCCCTGCGGACGGCGCAGCTGCGGGGGGAGACCCTCGACCAGGTCCTGGACCGCAACCTCAACGAGCTGCTCCAGGAGCTGCGGGTCGCCTTCACCGGCGTCCAGATCCTCTTCGCGTTCCTGCTGGCCCTGGCCTTCGCCCAGCGCTTCGGCGAGGTCGACGGGTTCGGGATCACCGTCTACACGATCGCACTGCTCACCACCGCGTCGGCCACGATGCTGCTGCTGGCACCGGTCTCGTTCCACCGCATCGTCTTCCGGCGCGGGCAGAAGGCGGCCCTGGTCGCGGTGGCCGACCGGATGCTGTCCCTGGGCATCGCGCTGCTCGTGCCCGCCGTCAGCAGCTCGGTGCTGCTGGTCATGGACGTCGTCCTCGGGCGGTGGCAGGCGATCGTCTGCAGCGCCGTGACGGCCCTGACCGGCCTGGTGTCGTGGTACGTGCTGCCGCTGAGCATCCGCCGCTCCGAGCACGGCCGGCACCTGGGGTACCGGCCCGAGGGGCCACCGGGGGAGGGCGCCGGGTGAGGCCCGGGCCGGACGTCCGGCCCGGCACGGGCCCGGGTGCCGGCACCTGACCCCGCCCGGCGAGCACCGTGCACCGCGGCGAGCCCCGGGCCGCGGCGTCAGGCGCCGCGGCGGTGCAGCATGCCGAGGGCGTCGTCCACCGAGACCCGGCGGTAGGTCTCGCGGGCCTGCCCCTCGGGGCCGACGGTCGCCCGCCGGACCCGCCCCGCGGCGAGCCGGACCTCCGCGGGCGGTCCGTCCGTGCGGGGCATCTTGAGGACGCCGTCGGCAGGCCTGGTCACGTTGTCGCGCAGCCGCTGCACGAGCCGGTCCTGCAGGTCCTTCGTGCCGTCGGGGTCCACGATGACCGAGGTGTTCTCCTCCACCACCGGGGAGACCCCGGTGATCTCGACGTCCGCGCCCGGCACCCGCCCCGTCGGCGAGTAGGCGAACACCGACAGCAGCGTGTTCAGCGCCTGGCCCGGCTCCTGCAGGTGGTGGCGGGACTCCTCGACCGGCCCGTCGACGACCGCGAGCCGGGTGATCCCCCGGTCGTTGACCGCCTCGAGGATCAGCGCCGGGTCGTCGGGCACCACGACCTCCTTGCGCGGCGGGAAGCAGTCGAACTGGGCGTGCGTGCCCTGGAACTCGCCGACGTGGAAGGTGTAGATCTCGGGATAGGCCAGCCCCACGCGCGTCGGGTCGGTCGTGAAGTGCGCGACGACGGCCAGCTGGATGAGCAGGGACGCGCCGATCCCGCCGATCGGGCTGTCCACCACGATCCCGAACCGGTCGCGCTGCCCCCATCCCGGGAAGACGTCGTGCAGCGTGGCCGGGGCCCCGTCGACGGTGGGCGCGAACATCTCCTCGCGCAGCTGGTAACCGGTGTGCATGCCGGACACCTTCGCCGGGCTCCCCGCCTCGCCGGACGGTCGGAGCGCCCCCTGGCACCGTCCCGGAACCGGAGGGCACCGGCCCGCAATCGGCCGGCCGTCGCCCGTTGTGACCCTTCGGAGGGCCGGGGAACGGGGTCGACCGCCTCCCCCCGGCCGTCCGCGCCGGCGCCCGCCCGACTGCGGGCGGGCCTCCCACCGGCCCCCTGGAACGAGAGGACCTCGGCCCCATGAGCACGACGAGCACGCTCGGTCGCACGGATCGGGACGACCTGCTGGAGCGGGCCCGGAAGGTGGCCCCGCTGGTCCGCGCGGCCGCCGACGACGTGGACGCCAACGGCGGCCTCACCGACGAGGTGGTCGCCGCGCTCGGCGAGAGCGGGCTGTTCTGGCTGGGTCTGCCCGCCGAGCTCGGCGGCGGCGACGGCACGCTCGTGGACGTGGTCCGCGTCATCGAGGAGGTGGCGGCCGCCGACCCCTCCACCGGGTGGAGCCTCATGGTCAACATGGACCTGACCGGGTTCGTCGTGGCGCACTGCCCCGAGGAGGCGCTGGCCGACCTGTTCGCCGACGGCCGGCCGATCCTCGCCGGCTCCCTCGCCCGCGTCGGTGGCGGCGCGCTCACGCAGGAGGACGGCGGCTGGCGACTGACCGGCGAGTACCAGTTCGCCTCCGGCAGCGCGTACGCCACCTGGTTCCTCGCCAGCGCCGCGACGGAGGACGGCACGCCGAAGTCGGTGCTGGTGCCGCGGTCGCACGTCGAGCAGCGGGGGAACTGGGACGTCCTCGGGCTGCGCGGCACCGGCAGCCAGAACCTGCGGATCTCGGACTACGTCGCCGGCCCGGAGCGGGTCCTCGACCCGCTCGGCCCCCACCTGCGCGGGCCCTCGATGCAGCGGATGTCGATCATGCACGCGGGGCCGATCTACCACGGCGGCATCGCGCTGGGCGTCGGCCGGCGGGCGTTCGAGCTGCTGCACGCCACGGTGGAGCTCGAGGCGGCCAGGCCGGGGAGGACGCCGCTGACCGAGCAGTCGCACTTCATGGTCGAGTTCACCCGGCAGGAGGCCGCCCACCGCGCCGCGCGCGCCTACTGCCTGGAGCTCGCCGCGGAGGCGCAGGCGGTCGTCGACCGCGACGGGGAGGTCACCGACCTGCTGGTCGCCCGCCTGCACCAGGCGACCGCGCACGCGACCGGGGTCGCCCGGGACGCCGTGGAGCTCGCCTACTCCTGGTCCGGCACCCGTGCGCTGCGCGAGCCCAACCCCCTGGCCAAGCTGCTGCGCGACGTCCACGGCGTCACCCAGCACATGATCGTCGGCCCCGGGGTCGTGCTGGAGGCCTCCGGGCCGATCCTGGCGTCGTACGCCGCCGTCTGACCCGTGCCCGCGGCCGGCCCCGACGGCCGGCCGCGGCGCCGCGGCGGACCGACGGGTGCGGGGGCTTGTCCGCCGCCGCCCCGCCCGGCAGGGTGTGACGCACACCACCACCCGACGCCGGCCGAGCGCGGAGGTCACCGTGGGAGCAGCCCGGGACACCACCCCTGCACCGGCGCCGCGCGCCGCCGACCGGGTGCGCAACGTCGCCCTCGTCGGCCATGCCGGCGCCGGCAAGACCACCCTCGCCGAGGCACTCCTCGTCGCGGCCGGCGCCCTGACCCGCGCCGGCCGCGTCGAGGACGGCACCACGTGCCTGGACAGCGAGGAGGTCGAGGTCCGCCTGCAGCGCTCGGTCGGCCTGGGCGTCGCCACCGTCGAGCACGACGGCTGCCGGGTCACCCTGCTGGACACCCCCGGCTCCCCGGACTCGGTGGGGGAGCTGCGGGCCGGGCTCCGGGCGGCCGACGCGGCCCTGTTCGTGGTCTCCGCCGCCGGCGCCGTCGACGCCGCCACCGTCGCGCTGTGGGAGGAGTGCGCCGCGGTCGGGCTGCCCCGCGCCGTCGTCCTCACCCAGCTGGACCGCTCCCGCGCCGACGTCGACGACACCGTGCGCGCCTGCCAGGCGATGCTGGGGGAGGGGGTGTACCCGCTGCACCTGGTGCGCCGCGGTGCCGACGGCGGGGTCGCCGGGCTGGTCTCCCTGCTCGAGCCGCACCCGGAGGCGACCGGGGTCGCCGAGGCCGACCGGCTGCGCGCCGAGCTGATCGAGGCGGTGATCGGCGAGAGCGAGGACGAGACGCTGATGGACCGCTACCTCGCCGGCGAGGAGCTCGTCGTCGCCGACCTCGTGGCCGACCTGGAGACCGCCGTGGCCCGCGGGTCCTTCCACCCGGTGCTGTGCGTCGCGCCGCTGACCGGCGTCGGCGTGCCCGAGCTGCTGGACCTGCTGGTCAGCGCGTTCCCCTCCCCGGCCGAGCACGGCTGCCCGCCGGTCACCCGCCCCGACGGCCGGCCCGCACCCGCCCTGGACTGCGACCCCGACGGGCCGCTCGTCGCGGAGGTCGTGAAGACGACGACGGACCCCTACCTCGGCCGCGTCTCGCTGGTCCGCGTCTTCTCCGGCACGCTGCGCCCCGACACCCCGGTGCACGTCTCCGGCCACGGCCTCGCCGACCGCGGCCACCCCGACCACGACGTCGACGAGCGCATCGGCGCGCTGTCCAGCCCGCTGGGCACCGCGCTGCGGCCGGTCCCCGCCTGCCCCGCCGGCGACGTGTGCGCCGTCGCCCGCCTGACGTCGGCCGAGACCGGGGACACGCTGTCCGCCCCGGAGGACCCGTACCTGATGGCGCCGTGGGAGCTGCCGGTGCCGCAGCTGCCGGTCGCGGTCGAGGCGGCCTCCCGCAGCGACGAGGACCGGCTGGCCACGGCCCTGTCGCGCCTCGCCGCCGAGGACGTGACCGTCCGCGTCGAGCGTCGTCCCGACACCGGCCAGCTGCTGCTGTGGTGCGTGGGGGAGGGGCACGCGGAGGTCCTGCTCGACCGGCTGCGCACCCGGCACGGCGTCGCCGTCACCGCCGTGCCGGTCCGGGTGCCGCTGGTGGAGACCCTCGCCGGGCCCGCGCGGGTCACCGGCCGGCTGGTCAAGCAGTCCGGCGGGCACGGCCAGTACGCCGTCGTGGTGGTCGACGTCGAACCCGGCCCGCCCGGCTCGGGGATCGTGTTCGAGCAGCGCATCGTCGGGGGCACCGTGCCCGGACAGTTCCACGCCAGCGTCGAGAAGGGCGTGCGCACCCAGGCGGCCCGGGGGATCGACGGCGACCGGCCGCTGGTCGACGTCCGCGTCACCCTGGTCGACGGGAAGGCCCACTCGGTCGACTCCTCCGACGCCTCCTTCCAGGCCGCCGGGGCGCTCGCGCTGCGCGAGGCGGCCGCCGCGGCCGGCACCCGCGTCCTGGAGCCCTGGTGCGAGGTGGCGGTCGCCGTGCCGGGCGAGTACGTGGGCGCGGTGATGAGCGACCTGTCGGCCCGGCGGGCCCGGGTGACCGGCACCGAGGCCGACCCCCACCGGGACCGGACGACGGTGCGCGCCGAGGTGCCGGAGGTCTCGCTGCTCACCTACGCCGGGGCGCTGCGCTCGGTCTCCCACGGCACCGGCTCCTTCACCCGCGCGCCGCTGGGTCACGAGCCCGCGCCGGCCAACGTGGTCGCCTCCGCCCCGGTGGGGGTGCCGGCGTAGCCCCGGTGCCCGCCCGCCGGCGCGCGCCGGCCGGCCCGCGTGGCGCCCCGTGCCGGGCCGGGCGCGGGGGACACTAGCCTCGGGGTACGGAGTTCCGGGCCCGGTGTCCGGAGGGTGCGCGGTCGGGTGGGGGGATCGGTGACGTCGTCGAGCGGGTCGCCCGTGCCCGTGTCCCGGCCCGTGCCGCCGGCCGGCCCCGGGGTCGCGGTGCCCGACCGGGTGACCGACCGCAACGAGCTGCCCGAGCGGGTCTGGACCCTGCCCAACGCCCTGTCGGTGCTGCGGCTGCTCGGCGTGCCGCTGTTCCTCTGGCTGCTGCTCGGCCCGCAGGCCGACGGCTGGGCCGTCGTCGTGCTCATGCTCTCCGGCGTCACCGACTGGGCCGACGGCGCGCTCGCCCGGGAGCTGGGCCAGTACAGCCGGCTCGGGGCCCTGCTGGACCCCGCCGCCGACCGGCTCTACATCGTCGCCACGCTCGTCGCGTTCGTCCTGCGCGACGTCGTGCCGCTGTGGGTGGTCGCCGTGCTGGTCGGCCGGGAGGTCGTGCTCGGCGTGATGCTGCTGGTGCTGCGCCGGTACGGCTACCCGCCGCTGCAGGTGCACTACCTGGGCAAGGCCGCGACCTTCATCCTGCTCTACGCCTTCCCGCTGCTGCTGCTGGCCGACGGGGAGGGCACCCTCGCCGCGGTGTGCCAGCCGGTCGCCTGGGCGCTGACCATCTGGGGTGGCGCCCTCTACGTCCTCGCCGGGCTGTTCTACGTCGTGCAGGTCCTCGGCCTGGTCGCCGCCGAGCGGCGGGCGGCGTGACCGCGCCCCCCGGGGGAGGCACGGCGGCGCCCGCGCGCGGGGGCGGGCTGCGCTCGGCGGGCGCCTCCCTGCTCGACCAGGTGCTGGCCGAGACCCTCGACCCCGCCTACCCGCAGGCCGCGCGCGCCCGGGAGGGCCGTCCCGACCCCGGACCGGCGCGCCGCGCCCGGGGCCGGCTGGCCGTCGCGCTGGTGATGGTCGCCGCCGGGGTGCTGGCGGCGGTCACCTACCACCAGACGGCCGCCGGGGCCGAGGGCCGCCAGGAGATCCGGAACGCGCTGATCGCCGACATCGACGACGCCCAGCAGGTGACCGACGGCCTGGTGACGGACCTGGAGCAGGCCCGCGCCGACGTCGCGACCGCCCGCGAGGACGCCCTGGCCGCCTCCGACGAGGGCCAGCAGGTGCTCGACGACCTCGACGCGGCCGAGCGGATGGCCGGCACCGTGCCCGTCACCGGGCCCGGGCTGCTGGTCACCCTCGCCGACGCCGAGCCCGACGCCGAGGACGACCCGGTCGGCGGTGACGCCGAGGCCGACCCGCGGGGGCGCATCCGCGACGACGACATCCAGGTCGTGGTCAACGCGCTGTGGGCCGCCGGCGCGGAGGCGGTCAGCGTCAACGGCCAGCGGCTGGCCCCCACGACGGCGATCCGCTTCGCCGGCGAGGCCGTGCTGGTCGACTTCCGCCCGGTGACCAACCCCTACGAGATCAGCGCGATCGGCCCGGAGACGCTGCGCTCGCGCTTCCTCACCGTGCCCGAGGTGATCGCGCTGGCGAGCACCTCGGCGTCGTTCGGGCTGCGGTTCGACTTCGCCGAGCGGGACCAGTTGACCCTGCCCGTCGGGCGCACGCCGGGCCTCCGCTGGGCCACCCCCGTACCCGCCGGCGGCGACCCCGGCGGCGCGCCGCCCCCCGGCGGGACGGCCCCGTCGTCCGTCCCCGGTGCCACCGACCCCGGCGGCACCCCCGCCCCGACCCCCGGAGGCTGACCCGTGGTCCCCGTCCTCGGGCTCGCCGTCGGCGTCGTCCTCGGCCTCGTGCTCGACCCGACCGTCCCGTTGTGGCTGCAGCCCTACCTGCCGATCGCCGTCGTCGCCGCGCTCGACGCGGTCTTCGGCGGCGTCCGGGCCCGCCTCGACGGCGTGTTCGACGCGAAGGTGTTCGTCGTCTCCTTCGTCTCCAACGTCGTCGTCGCGGCCCTGATCGTCTTCCTCGGCGACCAGCTCGGCGTCGGGGCGCAGCTGTCCACCGCGGTCGTCGTCGTCCTCGGCATCCGGATCTTCGGCAACGCCGCGGCCATCCGCCGGCACGTGTTCCGGGCATGAGCGACGACCCGCGCCCCGAGGCGGTGCCCGAGGAGCCGGGCGGGACCGCGCCCGCCGGGGACGCGCCGGTCGCCGCCAACGCGGCCGCGGGGGAGGGCGCGCCGGCGCCCCGCCCCCGGCGCCGCCGCGACCCGATGGCCGCCGCGCTCATCGGCGTCCTCACGCTGCTGCTCGGCTTCGCCTTCGCCGTGCAGGTGCGGGCCAACGACGAGGACCAGGCGCTGGCCGGGGCGCGCGAGGAGGACCTCGTCCGCATCCTCGACGAGCTCGAGGCCGAGGAGCAGCGGCTGCGCGGCCAGCTGGCCGACCAGCGCGGTGCCCTGCGCGAGCTCAACGACTCCGACAGCCAGGCGGCCGCGGCCCTCGAGGAGGCCCAGCAGCGCGCCGACGCCCTGGCGATCCTCAACGGCACCGTCGCCGCCGAGGGGGCCGGGCTGCGAATGACCATCCGCGACCCCGACGGCGAGGTCCGCGTGGCCGACCTGCTGGGCGCGATCCAGGAGCTGCGGGGCGCCGGCGCCGAGACCATGCAGGTGGACGGCGTCCGCATCGGCGCCAGCTCCGCCGTCACCGGGGACCCGGGCGACCTGCGGGTCGACGGGGAGCCGATCAGCACCCCGTACGAGATCGTGGTCATCGGCTCCCCGCAGGACCTGGAGACGGCGATGAACATCCCCGGCGGCGTCGTCGACACGGTCAACCGGCGCGGCGGCAGCGTCGTCATCGCCCAGTCCGACCGGGTCCTGGTGGACGCGTTGCGGCCGCTGGAGACGCCTCAATACGCTGAACCCGACGACTGACGGACCACCCCCTCCTCCCGCCGCCGCGCCCCGCGCGGCGCGGGCCGGCGGAGGGGGCCGCACCCCTGGGGAGCCCTGCCGCATGAGCGTGCCCGACGACCGCCGCTACACCGACCAGCACGAGTGGACGCTCGTGCGGGACGGCGAGGACGGCGCCGTCGTCCGCGTGGGCATCACCGACCACGCCCAGGACGCGCTCGGGGACATCGTGTTCGTCCAGCTCCCCGAGGTCGGCACCGAGCTGGCCGCCGGCGACCCCATGGGCGAGGTGGAGTCCACCAAGTCCGTCTCCGACGTGTACGCGCCGGTGGCCGGCGTCGTCGTCGCCGTGAACGGCGCGCTGGACGCCACGCCCGAGACCGTCAACGCCGACCCCTACGGCGAGGGCTGGCTGGTCGAGCTGCGTCCCCGGGACGCCGGCGACCCCACCGGGGCCCTGCTCGACGCCCCCGCGTACCAGGCGCTGGTCGACGCGGGCTGACCCGCCGGCGGCGCGCCGGGGACGGCCCGCACCTCGCCTGCGCGGGTCCCTGCCGCCGCTCACTATGCTCGTCCGCACGACCGGTGCCCCGGGCCTCCCGGGGCGCGGATCGCGACCCTGGACCTCCGGTTGACCCTCGGGTCCACCGCTGGTTCCATGACCAACGGCCCGCCGTGCCCCGCACGGCGGCCGACCCACGACGGCACCGACCGGACCGTCGTCCGCCGGCCGCCCGCGGCCAACTCCCCAGGACCGCGGCGGTGCCCCCTGCACCGGAGGAGACAGACGTGCACTGCACTCGTTGTGGACACAACAACCCCGAGGGCAGTCGCTTCTGCGCGCAGTGCGGCTCGGCCCTCGCGCCCGAGCGCATCGGCGAGTCGACCAGCGTGATCCCCAAGGTGGGCGGGGAGGACTCCGGCGAGGTCGCGGAGGTCGCCGCCGAGACCGCGGCCGACGCGCACGCCGGTGCGGTGGAGTCGCTGCCCGCGGGGTCGGCCCTGCTGGTCGTCAAGCGTGGCCCCAACGCCGGCAGCCGCTTCCTGCTCGACCAGGACGTGACGACGGCCGGGCGCCACCCCGACAGCGACATCTTCCTCGACGACGTCACCGTCAGCCGCCGGCACGTCGAGTTCCACCGCGAGGGCGGCGGCTTCTCCGTGCACGACGTCGGCAGCCTCAACGGCACCTACGTCAACCGCGAGCCGGTCGACGTCGCCACCCTGGCCGGCGGCGACGAGGTGCAGATCGGCAAGTTCCGGCTGGTCTACCTCACGGGCCCGCGGACCGGCGAGCCCGCCGCCCGCTGAGCCGGTGCCCGGAGCGCGAGCACGCGCGTCCGGGGACGGCGCCGACGAGCACACCCCCCGGTTCACCATCGGGGAGGTGCTGAGCGTCCTCCGCGACGACTTCCCCGACGTGACGATCAGCAAGATCCGTTACCTCGAGTCCGAGGACCTGGTGCACCCGGAGCGGACGCCGTCGGGGTACCGCAAGTTCTCCCCGGCCGACGTCGCGCGGCTGCGGTACGTGCTGGCCGCGCAGCGCGACCACTACCTGCCGCTGCGGGTCATCAAGGAGCACCTGGAGGCGCTCGACCGCGGCCTGCCCCTGCCGGGGGCCGGCGGCCCGGCCGCGGAGGCGGCCGAGGCGGCCCGCGCCGCGGCCGACGCCGCCCAGGGCGACGGGGCGCTGCCGGCGGCGGTCTTCGCGGAGGCCGCCGGGATGGAGCTGGACCAGCTCGCCGACTGCGTGCAGTTCGGCCTGCTGACCACCGACGCCGACGGCCGGCACCCCGCCGCCGACCTGCCGGTGGCGCGGGCGGCCGCGGCGCTGGCCCGGCACGGCCTGGAACCCCGCCACCTGCGGGTCTACCGCACCGGCGCGGAGCGCGAGGCGGACCTGGTCGAACAGCTGGTCACGCCGGTGCTGCGGGCCCGGTCCGAGGACGCGCGGGCCCGGGCCACGGAGAAGCTGCGGGAGCTCGCGGGCCTGTCCGCGCAGCTGCACACCGCGCTGCTGGAGGCGCGACTCCGGGACCTCCTGCGCTCCTAGGGCGGGCGTAACGTGGACGCCACCGGGATCCCCGGGGCGCGGCCGGGTCACGCCGACCGAGCGTCGTCCCCGGGGCCGCCGTCCAGCCGCACCGCCGCACCCTGAGGAGCCTCCGTGCAGGAACTGCGTGTCGTCGGGGTCCGGGTCGAGCTGCCCGGCAACCAGCCGATCCTGCTGCTGAAGGAGACGCAGGGGGAGCGGTACCTCCCCATCTGGATCGGGGCGGTCGAGGCCGCCGCGATCGCCTTCGAGCAGCAGGGCGTGCGGCCCGCCCGGCCGATGACCCACGACCTGCTGCGGGACGTGGTGCGGGCCCTGGGGGCGACCCTGGAGGCGGTCAACATCACCGAGATGCGCGACGGCATCTACATCGCCGAGCTGGTCCTCGGGGAGGACCGCGTGGTGAGCGCCCGCCCGTCCGACGCGGTGGCCCTGGCCGTCCGCACCGGCGCACCGATCTTCGGCGCGGAGTCGCTGCTCGACGAGGTCGGGATCGAGATCCCCGACGAGCAGGAGGACGAGGTGGAGAAGTTCCGCGAGTTCCTCGACCAGATCTCGCCGGAGGACTTCGGCGCGGGCTCCGGCTCGGGCGGCTGAGCCGCCCGGGGCCGGTGGGACCCCACCGGTCACCGCCGTCCCGTCCGTCACATCCGTCCCGCGACGGCTTGAGTCCCGCGGCCCGCGCGCCGATACCCTCCGTTCGGGTCACGCCCCGGCGACACGCCGCCGCGCTCAGTTGACCGACCCCTGGGCCCGGCTTACGTTGCTGGAACAACACCGGTGGAACACCCGCGGGCCAGGGGTGGGGCACCGGGGTCGCGCCCCGACCGGGGGCGGGACACGGAGGAGGGACGCCGACGTGAGCGACCAGAGCAACGGCTCCCAGGGTCAGCTCTTCAGTGACGCCGCCGTCGGTGCGCCCTCGTACGACGAGGTGGACACCGACCTCGTCGGCTACCGCGGCCCGACCGCGTGCGCCGCCGCCGGCATCACCTACCGCCAGCTCGACTACTGGGCCCGTACCGGCCTGGTCGCCCCCTCGGTGCGCAGCGCCACCGGCTCGGGCACGCAGCGGCTGTACTCCTTCCGCGACATCCTGGTGCTCAAGGTCGTCAAGCGGCTGCTGGACACCGGCGTCTCCCTGCAGAACATCCGCAAGGCCGTGGACCACCTGCGCAACCGCGGGATCAAGGACCTGGCCAACGTCACGCTCTTCTCCGACGGCGCCACCGTGTACGAGTGCACCTCCGCCGAGGAGGTCGTCGACCTGCTCGCCGGCGGGCAGGGCGTGTTCGGCATCGCGGTGTCCGGCGCGCTGCGCGAGCTGTCCGGCGAGCTCGCCGAGCTCCCGGCCGAGCGCCTCGACGGCGCCCCGGTGCACGCCGCCGACGACGAGCTGGCCGCCCGCCGCCGTCGCCGCGCCGCCGGCTGACCCGGGACCGACCCCCGGCCGACCCCCGCCCCCGGGCGCCCGTCGTGCCCGCGCACGGTGGGGGAGGACGCCGTCGCGCGCTGGTAGCGTCGTGGCAATGGCGGACGCTGCCCGAAGCCCCCTCCCGAGCCCCCTCCCGTCGCTGCGTTCCCTGAGCCCGGCAGGCTCCTTCGCGGCCCGGCACATCGGGCCCCGCCCGGCCGAGACCGCGCAGATGCTGGCCGCGGTGGGCCACGACTCGCTGCGGTCCCTGGTCGACGCGACCGTGCCCGAGTCGGTGCGCGACCGGCGCCCCCTGGACCTCCCGGCCGCCGAGGACGAGAGCGCCGTGCTGGCCGCGCTGCGCGAGCGGGCCGCCGCCAACGAGGTCGTCACCTCGATGATCGGCCTGGGCTACTCCGGCACGGTGACCCCCGCGGTCATCCAGCGCGTCATCCTGGAGAACCCGGCCTGGTACACCGCCTACACCCCCTACCAGCCCGAGATCAGCCAGGGCCGGCTCGAGGCGCTGCTGAACTTCCAGACGATGGTCGCCGACCTCACCGGCCTGCCGGTGGCCGGCGCCTCGATGCTCGACGAGGCCACGGCCGCCGCCGAGGCGATGACGCTGGTCCGGCGCGCCGGCCGCGCGAGGCCGGACACCGTGTTCGTGGTCGACGCCGACACGCTGCCCCAGACCCTCGCCGTGCTGCGGACCCGGGCCGAGCCGCTGGGCATCCGGCTGCACGTCGCCGACCTGTCGGCCGGCTGGCCGACCGACCTGCCGGAGGCGGGGGCGTTCGGCGTCCTGCTGTCCCTGCCCGGCGCCGGCGGCGCGGTCCGCGACCACCGCGCGCTCGCCGCGGCCGCGCACGAGGCCGGCGCCGCCGTCGTCGTCGCCGCCGACCTGCTGGCGCTGACGCTGCTGGAGGCGCCGGGGGAGTGGGGCGCCGACGTCGCCTGCGGCAGCAGCCAGCGCTTCGGTGTCCCGATGGGCTTCGGCGGCCCGCACGCCGGCTACCTGTCCGTGCGCGAGGGCCTGGCCCGCCAGCTGCCCGGCCGGCTGGTCGGGGTCTCGGTGGACGCCGACGGGGACGTCGCCTACCGGCTGGCGCTGCAGACCCGCGAGCAGCACATCCGCCGCGAGAAGGCGACCAGCAACATCTGCACCGCGCAGGTGCTGCTCGCCGTGATGGCCGGCGCGTACGCCGTCTACCACGGCCCCGAGGGGCTGACCGCGATCGCGGCCCGGGTGCACCGCAGCGCGGTCGCGCTCGCCGGCCGGCTGCGCGCCGGCGGCCTGCGCGTCGTGCACGAGCAGTTCTTCGACACCGTCACCGTCGCCGTCCCCGGCCGGGCCGGCGAGGTGGTGCGCGCCGCCGCGCAGCGGCGGGTCAACCTGCGCCTGGTGGACCCCGACACCGTGGCCGTCGCCTGCGACGAGACCACCACGCCGGCGGTGCTGGCGCTGGTGGCCGAGGCGTTCGGGGTGCCGGCCGACGAGGCGGCGTTCCTGGACGACGACGGGCCGGACGCGCTGCCGGAGCCGCTGCGCCGCCGGACCCCGTTCCTCACCCACCCGGTCTTCTCCGCGCACCGCTCCGAGACCGCCCTGCTGCGGTACCTGCGCTCGCTCAGCGACAAGGACCTCGCGCTGGACCGCACGATGATCCCGCTGGGCTCGTGCACCATGAAGCTCAACTCGGCCGTCGAGATGGCCGCGATCACCTGGCCCGGGTTCGCCGGCATCCACCCCTTCGCGCCGGCCGAGCAGACCCGCGGCTACCGGCAGCTGATCGACGAGCTGTGCACCGGCCTGGCCGAGATCACCGGGTACGCCGCGGTCAGCGTGCAGCCCAACGCCGGCTCGCAGGGCGAGTTCGCCGGGCTCCTGGCGATCCGCGAGTACCACCGCTCGCGGGGGGAGCAGCACCGCGACGTCTGCCTCATCCCCAGCTCCGCGCACGGCACCAACGCCGCGAGCGCGGTCATGGCCGGCATGCGCGTGGTCGTCGTGGCCTGCGACGAGGCCGGCAACGTCGACCTCGCGGACCTGCGCGCCAAGGTGGACCAGCACGCCGAGCGGCTGGCCGCGATCATGATCACCTATCCGTCGACGCACGGGGTGTTCGAGACCGAGGTGCGCGACATCTGCGCCGCGGTGCACGACGCGGGCGGCCAGGTCTACGTCGACGGTGCGAACCTCAACGCGATGGTCGGCCTCGCCCGGCCCGGCCGCTTCGGCTCCGACGTCAGCCACCTGAACCTGCACAAGACGTTCTGCATCCCGCACGGCGGCGGCGGGCCCGGCGTCGGCCCGATCGGCGTGGCCGAGCACCTGGTGCCGTTCCTGCCCGGGCACCCGCTGGTCGACACCGGCGGGCGGGGCCCGGCGGTGTCGGCGGCGCCGTGGGGGTCGGCGGGCATCCTGCCGATCTCGTGGGCCTACCTGCGGCTGATGGGCCCCGACGGCCTGCAGCGGGCGACCGAGCACGCCATCCTCGGCGCCAACTACCTCGCCGCCCGGCTGCGCGAGCACTTCCCGGTGCTCTACACCGGCCGCGACGGGCTCGTCGCCCACGAGTGCATCCTCGACATCCGGCCGCTCACCAAGGCCACCGGGATCACCAACGACGACATCGCCAAGCGGCTGGTCGACTTCGGGTTCCACGCCCCGACGATGAGCTTCCCCGTCGCCGGGACGCTCATGGTCGAGCCGACCGAGAGCGAGGACAAGGCCGAGCTCGACCGGTTCGTCGACGCGATGGTCGCCATCCGCGCGGAGATCGAGAAGGTCGCCACCGGCGAGTACGACCGCGCGGACAACCCGCTGCGCAACGCGCCGCACACGCTGGCGATGCTGGCGGGGGAGTGGGACCGGCCCTACCCGCGGGCGGCGGCGGTGTACCCGGTGCCGGGGCTCGCCGGGCGCGGCTACCTCAGCCCGGTGCGCCGGATCGACCAGGCCCACGGCGACCGCAACCTGGTCTGCTCCTGCCCGCCGCCGGAGGCCTTCGCCGACGCCGACGGCGCGCAGGACCCGGACGGCCGCGTGCCGGCACGCGCCGAGGGCGCGCCCGACGACCTGGGCACCACCGCGGACGTCGTCGGCGCCGGTCGCGGGTGAGCCTCCCCGTCCCCGCCGCCCGGCGGGGACGGGACTCGGGCCCGGCGTCGCGGGAACGTGGGGGGACGGCGCGCTCCGGCGCCGGGACCCGCGACCACCGCACGGCACCGCCGTGTGACGTGCCCTCCGGCCGCGCCTCGCTGCCGGACCGGGTGGTGACCCGTCGGTGGCTCAGGCGGTGGCGAGGACCGGCACGAAGTCGCGGTGGTGGGCGACGGCGCGGCCGTCGGGGAGCAGCTCCCCGTCGTCGTCGAACAGGACGACGCCGTTGCACAGCAGACTCCACCCCTGCTCGGGGTGGCTGCTCACCACCGCGGCGAGGTCACGGGCGTCGCTGGTGGCGTCGGGGCAGGGGGATACGTGGTGGCACATCGGAGCACTCCCGATCGGCGGCCGCGGAAGGCCAGTGGTGACGTTTCGTGTCCGGTCGGTGACCGGACAACGTCGAGTGTGCGCCGGGTCACGTCCGGCTGTCAGGTGTCCGACCGACGGAGTCACCCCTCCGGGTCGTCGAGACCTGACATGGCGCGCCACGCCCCCGTCGGCGGACCATGCGCCGACCGGCCGAACTGTCGACCGTTATCCCCAACAATGTCGCGGCCGGAGGCCGCCGGGCGCGCGCCGAGGGGGAGGAGCGCCGACCGCGGTCAGATCTTGCGCAGCAGGACCCGCCGCACCGAGTGGTCGGCGGCCTTCTGCAGCACGGCCCGCGCCCGGGACCGCGTCGGGACGATGTTCTCCCGCAGGTTCGGCAGGTTGACCGACCGCCAGATCTCCAGCGCCGTCTGCCGCGCCTGCTCGTCGCTGAGGTCGGCGAAACGGTGGAAGTAGGCGCCGGTGTCGGCGAACGCCGTCCGCCGCAGCGCCAGGAAGCGCTCGACGTACCACTGCTGGATGTCGGCCTCGGCGGCGTCGACGTAGACGGAGAAGTCGAAGAAGTCCGAGAGGAACACCTCCGGGGCCCGGCCGTCGGTCCGCCGGCCGGCCTGCAGCACGTTCAACCCCTCGAGCACGAGGATGTCCGGCCGGTCGACCTCCTGGGTGGCGCCCGGCACGACGTCGTAGGACTGGTGGGAGTACAGCGGCGCGCTCACCCGCCCGCGGCCGCTCTTGACGTCGGCGAGGAAGCGCAGGAGCGCCCGCCGGTCGTAGCTCTCCGGGAAGCCCTTGCGCCCGAGCAGCCCGCGCGCCTCCAGGTCGGCGTTGGACAGCAGGAAGCCGTCGGTGGTCACGAGGTCCACGCGCGGGGAGTCCGGTCCCGCCGCGAGCAGCGTCTGCAGCAGTCGGGCGGTCGTGCTCTTGCCGACGGCGACGCTGCCGGCCACGGCCACGACGTAGGGGACCTTCGCGCTGGTGTCGCCGAGGAAGCGGTTCTGTGCGGCCCACAGGCGGCGGCCGGCCTCGACGTGCAACCGCAGCAGCCCGGCCAGGGGCAGGTAGACGGTGGCGACCTCGTCGAGGTCGATCCGGTCGCCGAGGCTCTTGAGGGCCGCCAGCTCGCCCTCGTCGAGGGGGAGCGCCGACCCGGCGGCCAGCGCCCGCCAGGAGTCGCGGTCGAACGCCGCGTAGGGCGAGATCGCCCGCGTTGCTGCCGTCACGCCGCACATGGTGCCGTCCGCCCCGGCGCGGCCCGCGCGCCGGGTCACCCGACCGGGGGTGCGGCCACCGCCCGGCGGGCCGGGCCGGGGGCCCGCGGGGACCCCGGCGTCTACTGTCGGCGCGTGTCGAACTCCGGGCTGCTCGACTGCATCGAGCGGTACCACGCCGCCGCCCCGCTGCCGGACGGGCGGATCGAGACCGTGGGCGGCCTCGACGTCCCCGTCGTGACGCCGACGTGGCCCCACCCGGCCCGGCCGCGCCCGGGTGCGGCCGTCACCGTGGAGGACGTGCGCGGGGCCGTCGCACTGCAGCAGGCCGCGGGGCTGCCCGTCGCCCTGGAGTGGATCTGGGAGCGCTCCACCGGGACCTCCGCCGCCGCCCGTGGCGCCGGGCTGCGGGTGGACCACCTGCCGCTGCTGGTCCTCGACACCCCGCTGGAGCTCCTCCTGCCGCACGGGGTGCGGCTGTACCTCGTGGGGGCCGAGGACCCCCAGCTGCCGCGGTACCAGCGCCTGGTCGAGCTGGCCTTCGCCACCCCCCGGGGCGCCGACGGCGGCGCCGGCTCGGTGGAGGAGGAGGTCGAGGCGGGCCCGCGCACCGAGGTCCTGCGCGAGCGGATCGCCACCGGGCGGACGGTGATGATGGTGGCGGTGGAGGACGGCGAGCCGGTCGCGGTCGGCTCGCACCAGCCGCTGCAGGTCGACGGCCGCGAGCTCAGCGAGGTCACCGGCGTGGCCACCCTGCCCCGGCTGCGGGGGCGCGGTCTCGGGGCGGGCCTGGCCTCGGCGCTGGCCGCGCACGCCCGCGAGACCGCGGACCTGGTGTTCCTCACCGCCGGCGACGACGACGTCGCCCGGGTCTACGAGCGCGTCGGCTTCGCCTGGGTCGGCACGACGGGCGTGGCCGACCTCCCCTGAGGGCTACCGCTGCTCGTGGGTGACCACCAGGGTGGCCCGGGCCAGCGTGTGACCGAAGAGGTTGAACCCGTGGAAGGCCGGGGAGGCGTCGGCGGGCACCCCCATGTCCTCGGTGTCGAGGGCGTGCACCACGACGAGGTAGCGGTGCGGCCCGTGCCCGGCCGGGGGAGCGGCGCCGACGTACCCGGCGAACCCCGCGTCGTTGCGCAGCTGGACGGCGCCCTCGGGCAGGCCCGAGCCGTCCCGGCTGCCCGCGCCCGACGGCAGCGACGTCACCGAGGCGGGGATCGCGGTGACCAGCCAGTGCCAGAAGCCGCTCGCGGTGGGCGCGTCCGGGTCGTAGACGGTGACGGCGTAGCCGCGGGTCCCCTCGGGGGCGCCCGACCACGACAGCTGGGGGGAGCGGTCCTCGCCGCCGGCGCCCATGACGCCGCTGACCTGCGGCAGGGGCATGGCCCCGCCGTCGCGCAGCTCGGTGCTCGTCACCTCGAACGACGGGACGGGCGGCAGGAAGTCGTAGGGGCTGGGCGGCACCGGGCGTTCGGCCATGGCGGTCCTCTCCTCGCAGGTGGGGTGGGGCGTCCCGCCCGACCCTGTCCCGCCCGACCCTAGGGAGACCCGGGCGGGCGCGCCCCTCGTCCCCCGGTCGTGCGGCTCGGCGCGCTGACCGGCAGGGGGCGCCGGTAGCGTCGCAGCGTGCTCGGACTCCCGGACGGCATCAGGGCCTGCCTCTTCGACATGGACGGCGTCCTGACCAGGACCGCCACGGTGCACATGGCCGCGTGGAAGCGCACGTTCGACGAGTTCCTGCGCGGCCGCGACCCGCAGGCGGTCGAGTTCAGCCAGGACGACTACAACCGCTTCGTCGACGGCAAGCCCCGCGCCGACGGCGTCCGTGACTTCCTCGCCAGCCGCGGCGTGACGCTGCCCGAGGGCTCGCCCGACGACGGCCCCGACACCCCGACGGTGCACGGGGTCGGCGCCCGCAAGAACGTGCTGCTGCTGCGCGAGCTCGACGAGCACGGGGTCGAGGTGTACCCCGGGTCGATGCGCTTCCTCGAGGCCGCCCGCGCCGCCGGGTTGGCGACCGCGGTGGTGACGGCGTCGGCCAACGGCGAGCAGGTCGTCGGCGCCGGCGGGTTCGGGCACCTGGTCGACGCGCGGGTCGACGGCGTCGTCGCCGCGCGCGAGGGCCTGCGCGGCAAGCCGGCGCCGGACACCTTCCTGGCGGGCGCGCGGGCGCTGGGGGTGGAGCCCGCGCAGGCCGTCGTCTTCGAGGACGCGCTGGCCGGCGTCGCCGCGGGCCGGGCGGGTGGGTTCGGGTACGTCGTCGGGGTGGACCGGGTCGGCCAGGCCGACGCGCTGCGCGAGCACGGCGCCGACGTCGTCGTCGACGACCTCGCCGACCTGCTCGGCGCGCAGGCGGGGGAGGAGCGGGCGTGACCGAGGGACGCGCGACCTTCCCGGTCGAGCCGTGGGCGCTGACCGAGATCGGCCTGGACCACGCCTCGCTGGGCACCCACGAGTCGGTGTTCGCCCTGGCCAACGGGCACATCGGGATGCGTGGCTCGTTCGAGGAGGGCGAGCCGGTCGTCGTCCCGGGCACCTATCTGAACGGCTTCTTCGAGGAGCGGCCGCTGCCGTACGCCGAGGCCGGCTACGGGTTCCCGGAGCAGGGGCAGACGGTCGTCAACGTCACCGACGGCAAGCTCATCCGGCTGCTGGTCGGGGACACCCCGCTCGACCTGGACTACGGGCAGGTCGTCGAGCACCGCCGCACCCTGGACCTGCGCCGCGGCGTGCTGCGCCGCAGCACGGAGTGGCGCTCGCCGGCCGGCCGCACGGTCACGGTGACCAGCACCCGGCTGGTGTCGCTGAGCCGCCGCTCGATCGCGGCGATCGAGTACTCCGTCGAGTGCAACGACGGCCGGGGCGACCTCTACGTCGCGCTGCAGTCGGACCTGCTGGCCAACGAGCCCGTCGACAGCGGGATGGAGGCCGACGACCCGCGGGCGGCCGCGGCGCTGCGCCGCCCCCTGGTCAGCGAGCTGGCCGTCGGCCGGGGGCAGCGCGCCGTCCTGGTGCACCGCACGGCCCGCAGCGGCCTGCGGCTGGCCGCCGGCATGGACCACGTCGTCGACGTCCCCGACACCGCCACCGAGGACATGGAGACCGGCGAGGACCTCGCCCGCTTCACCCTCGCCGCGCGGCTGCCGCAGGGCCGCGGTCTGAAGCTGGTCAAGTACCTGGCCTACGGCTGGTCCTCGCGGCGCTCGGCCCCGGCGCTGCGCGACCAGGTCGAGGGCGCGCTGGCGACGGCGAAGCTGGCCGGTTTCCAGCGGCTGCTCAGCGAGCAGCGGTCGGTCCTGGAGGAGTTCTGGGCGCAGGCCGACGTCGAGCTCGAGGGCGACGACGAGCTGCAGCAGGCGGTCCGCGTCGGCCTCTTCCACGTGCTGCAGGCGGGCCTGCGTGCCGAGCGCCAGCCCATCCCGGCCAAGGGGCTGACCGGCCCGGGCTACGACGGGCACACGTTCTGGGACACCGAGACCTACGTGCTGCCGGTGCTCACCTACACGGCCCCGCACGCCGCCCGCGACGCGCTGCGCTGGCGGCACTCCACGCTGGACCTCGCCCGCGCCCGCGCCCAGGAGCTCGGCCGCCGCGGGGCGGCGTTCCCGTGGCGCACCATCCGCGGCGAGGAGACCTCCGGCTACTGGCCGGCCGGGACGGCGGCCTTCCACATCAACGCCGACATCGCCGACGCCGTGGTCCGCTACTGGCACGCCACCGGGGACGACGAGTTCGACCGGGACTTCGGCGCCGAGCTGCTGGTGGAGACGGCCCGCCTGTGGGCCTCGCTGGGGCACTTCGACAGCGAGGACGGCTTCCGCATCGACGGGGTCACCGGCCCCGACGAGTACACGGCCGTCGTGGACAACAACGTCTACACCAACCTGATGGCGCAGCGGAACCTGCGCGAGGCGGCCAAGGCGGTGGCCCGGCAGCCGGACGTCGCCGGCCGCCTGCAGGTCACCGACGAGGAGGTCGCCTGCTGGGAGCGGGCCGCGCGCCTGATGCGGGTGCCGTTCGACAGCCGGCTGGGCGTGCACATGCAGTCCGACGCCTTCACCCACCACGAGGAGTGGGACTTCGAGAGCACCCCGGCGTCCTGCTACCCGCTGCTGCTGCACTACCCGTACTTCGAGATCTACCGCAAGCAGGTGATCAAGCAGGCCGACCTGGTGATGGCGCTGCACCTGCGCGGTGACGCCTTCACGCCGGAGGAGAAGGCCGCGGACTTCGCGTACTACGAGGCGCGGACGGTGCGCGACTCCTCGCTGTCGGCGGCGCAGCAGGCAGTCGTCGCCGCCGAGACCGGCCACCTGGAGCTCGCCTACGACTACTGGGCCGAGGCCACCCTCACCGACCTGCAGAACCTGCACGGCAACTCCGGGCACGGCCTGCACATCGCCTCGATGGCCGGCGGCTGGACCGTCGCCGTCGCCGGGTTCGGCGGGATGCGCGACCACGACGGGCGGCTGCTGTTCGCCCCCCGGCTGCCGCCCCGGCTGACGCGGCTGCGGTTCCGGGTCGTCTACCAGAGCCGCGTCCTCGAGGTGGAGATCGGCACCCGGCAGGCCACCTACCGGCTCGTCGAGGGAGAACCGCTCGACGTCCACCACCACGGGCGGCGGACGACGGTCGACGGCGAGGTCACCCTCGACATCCCGCCCGCCCCGGAGGTCTCGCCGGTGCGCCAGCCGCACGGAGCCGCCCCGCGCCGCCGCGCCCGCGGGTAGCGCGCGGCCGGGCGCGGCTCAGCCGAGCAGCCACCAGCCGCCCAGCGCCAGGCAGCCGAGGTCCACGGCGAGCAGCACGCCCACCCACAGCAGCGCCGGCAGCCCGGTGAGCCGGGCGAGCTGGTCGGCGTCGGAGTCGCGGGCGCCGCGCCGCCGGGCCCGCTGCAGCTCGACGACGGCCTTGGGCGCGGCCAGCAGCAGGAACCAGGTCAGCCCCGCAGCGAACACCGCCTGACCGGCGGGCGGCAGCCACCACGTCGCGGCGAACACCGCGGCGCCGGTGACCAGCACCGACCACAGCCCGTACCAGTTGCGGATCTGCACCAGCAGCAGCACCAGCAGCGCGAGCAGCGCCCACAGCAGCCCGACCGCGTGCCCGCCGGCCAGCAGGGCGGCGGCGCCGAGGCCGAAGAGGGCCGGGCCGGTGTAGCCGGCGGCGCAGGTGGCGACCATCCCGGGCCCGGTCGGCCGCCCCGCGGAGACGGTCAGCCCGGAGGTGTCCGAGTGCAGCCGGATGCCGGCCAGCCGCCGACCGGCCGCGAGGGCGGCCAGGCCGTGGGCGCCCTCATGGGCGATGGTCACCACGCCGCGGGCGGGCCGCCACAGGGCGGGGGAGAGGACGACGAGCAGCGCTGCCGCCGCGGCGGCGAGCAGCCACGACACCGGCAGCGCGTCCACCGGGGTGGTGACCCGGGCCCAGAACCGGCCGAGGGCGTCCACGGTCGGCTCCTCCCTGGCGCGGACGGGAGCCCCCAGCCTGGCAGACGCGGCTGGGACCTCCCTGGACGTTCGACCGTTATCCCCAACAATGTCGGGCCAACGCAGGGAAGACCGACAACCCGGCGACGACCGCCGTCACCCGCGCGCGGCCCGGCGGCGGAACGCCCACGACGCCGCCGCGGCCGAGACGACGAGGAGCCCGGCGCACCAGGCGAGGGCCACCGCTCCGGACGAGCCGATGGGCGTCCCGGTGAGCAGCCCCCGCACGGTGTCGACCACCGGCGTGATCGGCTGGTTCTCGGCGACGGGACGCAGCGCCGCCGGCAGGGTGGCCGGGTCGACGAAGGCACTGCTCAGGTAGGGCAGGAAGAGCATCGCGAAGCTCAGCGCGCTGGCCGCCTCCACGCTCCCGGCCAGCACGCCGAGGAGGGCGGCCAGCCAGGAGAGCGCCAGGACGTACAGCAGCAGCAGCCCGGCGGTCAGCAGCCACTCGAGCGGGCCGGCGTCCGGGCGGAACCCCATGGGCACGGCCGCGGCGACCACCACGGCGGTGGACACGGTGTTGCGCGCGACGCTGGCCACGACGTGGCCGGTGAGGACGGCGGAGCTGCGGACCGGCATCGAGCGCAGCCGGTCGACCATCCCGCTGGCGGAGTCGGCGGCCACCGACATCGCCGTCGACGCGGCGCCGTACCCGGCGCAGAGCAGGACGATGCCGGGGACGACGTAGTCCAGGTAGTCGGGGCGGGAGCTGATGGCGCCGCCGAAGACGTAGACGAACAGCGCCATGAGCACCAGCGGCAGGACGACCGACATGACCATGGTGTCGACGTCGCGGCGGCTCAGCCGGACGCTGCGGCCGATCATGGTCGCCGCGTCGGAGAGGGCGGCGCGGACGCCGTCGTGCACGGGGGTGGTGGGTGCGGACATCGGGGGCTCCTCAGGCGGGGACGGGGGAGGGGGCGGGAGCGGGGGCGCCCCGCCGGCCGGTCAGGGCGAGGAAGACGTCGTCGAGCGTGGGCCGGCCGGAGGCCACCCGGTCCGGGCGCGCCCCGGCGGCGGCCAGCCGGTCCAGGACGTCGTGCAGGTGGGCCGCCGTGCCGTCCGAGGGCAGCACCAGGCGCAGGCCGGACCGGTCGGCGGGGGCGGCGGGGGAGCCGAGCGCGACCTCGGCGGCGGCGAGGTCCGCCGCGGTGGCGAAGAGCAGCTCCAGCCGCTCGCCACCGACCCGGGCCTTGAGCTCACCGGGGGTGCCCTCGGCGGCGACCCTGCCGGCGTCGACCAGCACGACCCGGTCGGCGAGACGGTCGGCCTCCTCCAGGTACTGCGTGGTGAGCAGGACGGTGGTGCCGGCGCCGACGAGCTCGCCGATCGCGCTCCACATCGTGCCGCGGCTGGCCGGGTCCAGCCCCGTCGTCGGCTCGTCGAGGAACAGCACCCGGGGCCGGGCGACGAGGCTCATCGCCAGGTCGAGCCGGCGCCGCATCCCCCCGGACCAGGTGCCGGCCTGCCGGTCGGCGGCCGCGACCAGGTCGAACCGCTCCAGCAGCTCGGCCGCCCGGGCGCGGGCGCCCCGTCGGCCCAGGTGGGCCAGCCGGCCCACCATCACCAGGTTCTCCCGGCCGGTCTGCCGGTCGTCGACCGCTGCCGCCTGGCCGGTCAGCCCGAGGGCGGCACGAGCCCGCGCGGGCTCCCGGACGACGTCGTGGCCGGCGATCCGCGCCGAACCGCGGTCGGGCCGGGTGAGGGTGGTGAGCACGCGGACCGTCGTCGTCTTCCCCGCCCCGTTGGGGCCGAGCAGGGCCAGCACCTCGCCCTTTGCGGCGTGGAGGGTGACGCCGTCGAGCGCGCGGTGCCCTCCGTAGGACTTGCCCAGGCCGGTGGCCTCGATCATCACGGCTGCCCCCTCGGGGTGATCGTCAGTGCGTAGATCGTACGCAAAACAGCGTATGGCGTACGCTGAACGGGGCGCAAGCCCCTGCCTACGGTGGGCGGGTCGACCCGAGGAGGCATCGGTGGACCAGCAGGACCTGCCGCCGGACGTCGCCCTGCTCTGGGGTCGCCGGCCGGCGCCGCGCCGCGGACGGGCCCCCGGCCTGACCGTCGAGGCGATCACCCGCGCCGCGATCCGGGTGGCCGACGCCGAGGGACTCGCCGCGGTCTCCATGGCCCGCGTGGCCGCCGAGGTCGGCAGCGCACCCATGTCGCTGTACCGCTACGTGGCCAGCAAGGACGAACTCCTGCTGCTGATGTCCGACGTCGCCCTCGACGACCCGCCCGCGGTCCTGCCGGGGGAGGACTGGCGCGAGCGGCTGACCGCCTGGGCCCACGCCGTCCTGGGGATGATGCGGGCCCACCCCTGGTACCGCGAGGTGCCGCTGACGGGACCGCCGGTGGGCCCGCGCAACCTCGCCTGGTTCGACCGGGCGCTGGGCGCGCTGCGCGACGTGCCGCTGGCCGAGGAGGACAAGGTCGTCGTCGTCACGGGCCTGCTGCCGATCGTGCACGGCCAGGCCCGGCTGGCGATCGACCTGGCGGCCGGCTACCGGGCCGACCCCGCGTCGTTCGGCGCCGGGTACGCGACGTCGCTGGCGGCGCTCGTCGACCCGGTCGGCTACCCGGCCCTCAGCCAGGTGGTCGCGGCGGGCGTCTTCGGCGCGGGCGGGCCCGGGGGCGCGCCGTACGACGACTTCGCGCCGGAGTTCGCCTTCGCCCTCGGCTGCTACTTCGACGGGGTGGCGGGCTTCATCGCCGCCCGCACCGCCGGTTAGTCGGTCGACGTCCGCGCCGGGGCCGGTCACCCTGTCGCCGTGGACCTCGCCGGCGCGCTGCCCGCCTTCCTGGCCGCGGTGCTGCTCGTCGCCGCGTCCCCGGGGCCGGCGATGGCGCTGGTCGTGCGGCGGGCCGCGCTGCGCGGGCTGCCCGGTGCGGTGCCCACGGTGCTCGGCGTCGAGGCCGGCCTGTTCGTCTGGGCGCTGCTCGCCGGAGCGGGCCTGGCGGCGCTCGTCGCCGCCTCCGAGGTCGCCTACCTGGTGCTGCGGCTCGCCGGTGCAGCGGTGCTGCTCTGGCTGGGGAGCCGGGCGCTGCTCGGGGTCTGGCGGGAGCGGCGGACCGGCCTCCCTGCGGCGGAGGGAACGGCTCCCGGACCGGGGTCCCGTCCCTGGACGGCGTTCGGCGAGGGCCTCGTCGTGCAGCTGGCCAACCCCAAGCTGGCCGTCTTCATGGTCGCCTTCTACCCGCAGTTCGTGCCCGCCACCGGGTCACCGTTCGCGGCCACCGTGGTGCTGGCGACGGTGCAGGTGGCGGTCGAGGTCGTCCTGTACCTGGGGCTGGCCGCCGGCGTGGCGCGGGCGGGGGCGTGGTTCCGCCGCCCGCGGGTCCGGCGGCGGCTGGAGGCGGCGAGCGGGACGGTGCTGGTCGCGCTGGGCCTCCGGGTCGCCGCCGCCGGCCGCTGACCCGTCAGGGGCGCCAGTGCGGGTCCCGCCCGGAGATCCGCAGGGCCCGCTCGAGCGGCGGCTGGGCGTCGTCCACCGGGAGCGGGGCGGCGAACCCGTCGTACTGGCGCATCATCTCGGCGCTCTCCTCGACGGCGGCGAGCGTCGCGCGGGCGGTGGCGTCCTCGACCTCGAGGGTCTGGCCGGTGGCGGCGGCGACGTCCCAGCCGTGCAGCACCAGCTCGGCCAGGTTCATCCCCGCCACGGCCTCGGCGGGCATGACCGAGCCGCCGCCGAAGTCGACGTCGCCCTGCCAGGCGGTCGGCTCGCCCCAGGCGGCGACGGCCCGGCCGAGCTGGTCGGCGTAGTGCTGCGGCCAGTCGGCGTCGGCGGCGAAGTCGCGCCCGGTGAGGTCCTCGGGCAGGTCGGTGCGGCGTGCCCGGCACTCGAGCCCGTGGCCGGTGTAGAGCACCCAGTGGTCGACCAGGGTCCGCAGGTCCCAGCCGGTGGCGGGGG
This sequence comes from Blastococcus sp. SYSU D00695, assembly GCF_054050555.1. Classification (NCBI taxonomy): domain Bacteria; kingdom Bacillati; phylum Actinomycetota; class Actinomycetes; order Geodermatophilales; family Geodermatophilaceae; genus Blastococcus; species Blastococcus sp. SYSU D00695. The sequence goes on from NZ_JBJGZP010000012.1 coordinate 42,588, forward strand.
TGGGGGAGTCCAGCGGCGCGCCGGCCGCTCCCCGGGCCACCGCGGCGGCGGCCCGCGCGGCGTCGGCGAGGCAGTCGTACAGGGCGGGCAGCGTCGGACGGGTGCTCGGTGCGGTCATGCCGCCATCGTCGACGTCGCACGGTCCCGCCGTCTTGGAGGAACGCGACGCCTCAGCGGGCGTCCCGGCCGTAGCGCGCCGGAGGGGTGCCGACGGCGGCGGTGAAGTCGCGCACCAGGTGCGCCTGGTCGGCGTAGCCGAGGTCGGCGGCGACCCGCGCCCAGTCGACGGCGCCGTCGAGCGCCCGCTCCGCGACCTCGCGCAGCCGGGCCATCCGGATGACCTGCTTCACCGGCAGCCCGACCGCGTCGGCGAAGGCCCGCTGCACCCAGCGCACGGAGCGGCCGCACCGCTCGGCCAGCTGGTCCACGCGGGTCACCGTCCGGTCGCGCTCCACCAGGTCCACGGCGGCGTCGAGCTCGTCCTGCGCGGGGACGGGGTGGCGGGGGAGCGACCGCAGCCAGTCCTCGACGAGCAGCCGGGCCCCGGCGAGGTCCGGGCAGGCGCGCACGGCCTCCTCGGTGGCCTCGTCGAGGCGGAGCAGCTCCCGGGCCGGGACGACGCGGTCCCGCAGCGACGCCATCGGCCGGTCGACCAGTGAGCGGAACCCCGCGGGGCGGAAGCGGACGGCCGTGACACCCGCCCGGCCGGTCAGCGACCGCCGGTAGACGCGCGACACCGGGCCGGTCACCCGCGTCCCGTCGGGCTCGAAGGACACGTTGACGGCGGGGTAGGAGAGCACCAGCGACTCGTGCGCCCGCCCCGGTGGCAGGTCCCAGGCGACCCGCCAGTGGACGGCGACCAGGTCGGCCAGGTCGGCCGAGGGCGCCAGCCGTTCGACGGCGAAGACGTCGGGGATCGCACCGGGGGAGAGGATGCCCCGCGTCCCGCCCGCGCCCGCGCTCCCGCCCACGGCGGGCAGGGTACGGGTCAGCGCGTCGTCGTCAGGTTCACCGCGTTGCCGTCGGGGTCGCGGACGTGCGCGACCCGCTGGCCCCACGGCATGTCGTTCGCCGGCCCGGACGCGGTGCCGCCCAGCTCCACGACCCGGGCGAGGGCCGCGTCGACATCGGGTACCTCGATGCCCAGCAGGACGCGGCCCGCGTCCACCGGCGTCTCCGCCTCGGCGACCACGCCGAGGTCGCTGTCGCCGATCCGCAGTCCCTGGTAGAAGACCGGGCCCTCCGGTGGCTGCCGGTCGGTGAGCCGGGCCCCCGCCACGCCGGTGTAGAAGGCGACGAGGCGCTCGAGGTCACGGGTCAGCAGGACGGGCTGGACGGTGCTGGGCACGGACTTCCTCCACGGGTCGACGTCCCTGCTGTGACCGGTCGGCGCGACGGTTCTCATCGACCACCGGGGCCACCACCTGTGGCCGAAGCCGTCGAGCGGGGCGGGACCCGGACCGGACGGTGACATGGGCGACCGCGGCGGGGCCGACCCCTCGGCGCAGACTGGTCCGGTGTTCCGGATCGCCTTCTTCCAGCCGCGGATTCCGCCCAACACCGGCAACGCCATACGGCTGGTCGCGGCGACCGGGGCGCAGCTGCACCTCGTCGGCCCCCTGGGGTTCGACCTGTCCGACGCCAAGCTGCGCCGGGCGGGCCTGGACTACCACGACCTGGCCTCGGTGACGGTGCACGAGGACCTGCCCGCCCTGTGGACCGCGGTGCCGGACGCGCGGGTGCTCGCCTTCACCGCGGGCGCCGAGCTCCGGCACACCGACGTCGACTACCGGCCGGGCGACGTGCTGATGTTCGGACCCGAGCCGACCGGGCTGCCTCCCGAGGTGCTGGCCGATCCGCGGGTCGGGGAGCGGGTGCGCATCCCGATGCTGCCGGGCCGACGGTCGCTCAACCTCTCCAACGCCGCCGCCGTCGCCGCGTACGAGGCCTGGCGGCAGCACGGGTTCGAGGGCGCCTGAGCGGCGTCCCGCCCTGGTCGCGCTGTTCGTCAGGCCCCGCGCAGCCGCTCGTCCAGGAACCGGTCGGTCTCCGCCCACGCGGTCGTGGCCGCGGCCTCGTCGTACATGGACGGCGCATCCCAGTTGGAGAAGGCGTGGCCGGCGTCGTAGCGGCGGACGGTGACGTCCGAGCGGCCGGCGAACGCGTGCTCCACCTCGTCGATGCGCTCGACGGGGATCCACGGGTCGCGGGTGCCGTAGTGGAACAACACGGGGCACTGCACCCGGTCGGCGAGGCCGAGCACCCCGTTGGTGCCCGACCCGTAGTAGGAGACGACGGCGTCGGGCCCGCGCCCGTCCACCCGGGTGGTGGCGAGCAGGTAGGCGAGCGTGCCCCCGAGGCAGAACCCGACGGCACCGACTCGCCCGTCGCACTCCGGCAGCGCCAGCGCGTGCGCCATGGTCGCGGCGAGGTCGCCGGGCACGAGGTCGAAGTCAAGCCGGCCGACCATGGACATGCCCTCGGCGAGCCCGGACTCGTCCTTGCGCTCGAAACCGGGCTGGATGCGCCAGAACACGTCCGGGGCCAGCGCCAGGTAGCCCGCCGCGGCCAGCCGCTCGGCGAGACCGCGGATGTTGTCGTTGATCCCGAAGACCTCCTGCAGCACCAGGACCGCCGGAGCGCGGGGCACGTCCGGCACCGCGCAGAAGGCGTCGAAGGTGCCGTCCGGGGTGGAGATCGTCTCGGTGCGGGTGGTGACCACGGGAGCATCCAAGCAGAGCTCCGGCCCGGCAGGCCGCGGCACGGGGCATTCGCCGACCAGCGCTGAGCGTCCTTGCATCAGGCAGGTGAACACCTGCATGATGTGTGCGTGACCGGGGGAGCAGGCGACCTCGACGCGGTCTTCAAGGCGCTGGCGGATCCGACCCGCCGGCTGCTGCTGGACCGGCTGCGGGAGCGGAACGGGCAGACGCTGGGGGAGCTGTGCGCCGAGCTCTCCATGGCGCGGCAGTCGGCCACCCAGCACCTGGACCTGCTCCAGCGGGCCGGCCTGGTCGCGGTGGTCCGGCGGGGACGCGAGCGGCTGCACTACCTGGACCCGGGTCCGATCCACGAGATCGAGCGGCGCTGGGTCTCGGCGTTCGACCGGCCACGGCTGGACGCCATCCGAGCCATCACCGAGAGGGCAGAGGAGCACGCGATGACCGAGCAGGTGCCGACCTACGTCTACGTCACCTACATCAGGGCGTCGGCCGAGCAGGTGTGGCGGGCCCTGACCGACGCCGACCTGACGGCGAGCTACTGGGGCCACGCCAACGTCTCGGACTGGGAACCCGGCTCTCTCTGGGAGCACCGGCGGACCGACGGGTCGGGCGTCGCCGACGCCGGTGGCCGGGTGCTGGAGGTCGAGCCGCCGCACCGGCTCGTCATGACCTTCGGGGATCCCGGGGAGGCGCCGGCGACGACGTCGCGGGTCACCTTCACCGTGGAGCCGCACGAGGGCATCGTGCGGCTGACCGTGACGCACGAGGAACTCGCCGACGCGCGAGCGCTGAGCGACGTCTCCCAGGGGTGGCCGGCGGTCTTCGCCAACCTCAAGTCGCTGCTGGAGACCGGGCAGGTGCTGCCGGTCGCCCCGTGGGAGGTCCCGGCGACCGCCGACTGACCCGCCGATCGGTCGCCGGCGGGCCCGAGAGGGGCTCCTCCCGCCGATGAGTTGACATAATGTGCATTATCGGCGGACGGGATCCGGGCGCGGAGAGGGCGGATCGGCCGGGATGCACGTCCGGCAACCGCGAACCGGGATGACGAATCGGGACGACGACCCGACGACACCCGGTGGCCGTCCGACGGCTGCCGTGTCGACCGGGCGACGACGCGGGCGCCCGGCCCGCCACGGGTCCGCGCCGGGCTGGGATGCTGCGCCGGCCGTCGCCGCCCCATCATGATCACCGGCGCACCGGCGGCTGACCGGTCGCCGGCTCCCCTTTCATGATCAACTCCTGGACCCGGCGTCCGGACGGCCGCTCGCGACAGCCGATCGCCACGAGGAGACGTCGTCCGGTCGCTCGGGCGCCCCTTCCCCGGGATCCTGGGACATCACCCGCATTCCGTCACCGTGACGGAACTACGCCGGTCTGCCGGGTCCCGACGGGCGCCGCGTCGGCGATCTCTCTAGGGTCGGGTCATGCACCTCCGCCGACCAGTCGCCACCGTCCTGACCGCCCTCGCGTTGTTCGGCGGCGGCGCCACGCTGACCGCCTGCGACGCCGCTGGGACAGACCAGCGCGACGGGACGACCGACGACGAGGTGAACCAGGGCCCCGGGCCCGGACCGAACTACTCGGACCCGGAGCGCGAGGTCGAGGAGGGCGAGGACCAGCAGGACCCGGACTGAGGCGGCCTGCCGGCTGGGCGACCCGGTGCGCCGGCTCGCTCAGCCCGCCCGCTCGGTGACCCAGAGCCGGTCGAGCCGGCCGGTGGAGCGCACGAGCTCGGCCAGCGACTGCTCCAGCTCGGCCTTGGTGGGGCGCTCGGTGAGCAGCGTCTGCACGTCCTCCAGCGCGCAGCGCAGCTGGTACAGCCGGTCCTGCAGGCCGTCGAGCTCGGCGCGGGTCACCAGCACGACGTCACCGGACAGGCCGGCCTTGGCCGTGGCGGCACGCTGCTCGTAGGCCCGCTGCCGGCAGGCCTGGCCGCAGTACAGCCGGGGCCGGCCGACCGAGCCCTGCTGGGGCAGCACCCGCCGGCACCACCCGCACCGACGCTCGCCTGCGTTCCCCCGGGACCCGACCGTTCTCGCGCCCGACCCCCGGTCCTCGTCGTCGAGGACGACGGCGGACCCCTGCTGCTCTGCCACGGGAGGCACGCTAGACGGCGGGACCGACAGGATCCGGGGACACGCCCGACACACCGCAGGCTCCGTGCCCGGCGTCGCAGTGGCGCCCGCCGAGGGCCTGACCAGCGCGTCGGCGGGCCGCACTAGCGTGTCGAGGGTGCCCCCCGCCCGCTTCCCGTTCCTCGACGCGCCGACCCCGCTGGCCATGGCCCACCGGGGCGGGTCGATCGAGCACGTGGAGAACACCCTGGCGGCGTTCCAGGCCTGCGTGGACATGGGGTACCGGTACCTGGAGACCGACGTCCGGGTGACCAACGACGGCGTGCCCGTCGTCTTCCACGACGCCACGCTGGACCGCGTCACCGACCGCACCGGACGGCTGGACCAGCTCCCCTGGTCGGAGGTCTCCACGGCGCTGATCGGCGGCCGTGAGCCCGTGCTGCGGCTGGAGGACCTGCTGGGCGCCTGGCCCGACGTCCGCTTCAACCTCGACATCAAGGCCGCCGGCGTCCTCGCCCCGCTGATCCGCCTGGTCCGGCAGCTGGGGATGAGCGACCGGATCTGCCTCGGGTCGTTCTCCGACGCGCGCATCGCCGCGGCCCGGCGCCTCTTCGGCCCCACCGTGTGCACCTCGCTCGGCCCCCGCGGCGTGGCGGCGCTGCGGCTGTCCTCCTACTCCCCCCGGGCGGCCGGCCTGGTCCGCATCGACGCCGGCTGCGCCCAGGTCCCGCTCCGGCTGGGTGGGCGCGCCCTGGTCGACGAGCGTTTCGTCACGGCCGCGCACGACCGGGGCCTGCAGGTGCACGTCTGGACGGTGGACACCGAGGAGGAGGCCCACGCGATGCTCGACCTCGGCGTCGACGGGATCATGACCGACCGGCCGGCGATGCTGCGCGGCGTCCTCGAGCAGCGCGGGCAGTGGGTGCCGCGGTGAGCCTGCGCGACTGGCGGCCGCGGCCCCCCGCGCTGCCCGGGCACCTGCGCCCCCTCGTGGAGCCCGACGACCCCGAGTGGTTCGCCCGGGAGCTGGCCATCGCCGCGGCCCCGCCGTGGTGGTTCTGGCGCTTCATGCTCCGCCGGTTCTCCTGGCTGGTGAGCCTGTTCGGCCGGGTGGAGGTCACCGGCGGCGTCCCCGAGGAGCTGCGCCGGGGGCCGCTGCTGCTGGCGGCCAACCACATCGGCGACTTCGACCCCTTCGTCGTCGCGGTCGCCCTGCACCGGATCGGGGTGATGCCGCGGATCATGGCCACCGGCGGCATCATGGCCGCCCCGGTCGCCGGGCCGCTGCTCGAGCGGACGGGCGCCATCCGGGTCGAGCGCGGCACCGAGCTGGCCCGACACGCGGTCCGCGTCACCGAGGTGGCCCTGGACCACGGCGGGCACGTCGTCGCCTACCCGGAGGGCCGGGTCGGCCTGGCCGCGGACGGCTGGCCCGAGCGCGGCCGCACCGGCATGGCCCGCCTGGCGCTGGGCATGGGCGTACCCGTGATCCCGGTCAGCCAGTGGGGCGCGCACGAGGTGCTGCAGTACGGCAACGACTGGGGGAAGCTGCGCACCCTCGCCCGCGCCGCGGTCCGGCGCCCGGCGCTGCGCGTGCACGTCGGGCCCCCGGTGCAGCTGGACGACCTCCGGATGGGCCGGGTCGGGGACGCCAACCGGGCGCGGTACCGGATCGCGGCCGCGATCACGCGCGGCCTGGTGCCGCTGCGCGCGGACGAGCCCGACCGGCCGGCGTTCGTCGACCCGACCCGACCCACGACGGCGGTCTCCGCCTACCCCGGCGGTCACGTGCCCGACGACGTCCCGTGACGCGGGCCGCGCGCGCCGCCCGGACGGTCGACCCGGCGCTGCGCCGGGAGCGCTTCGGTTGGTACTCCTACGACTGGGCGATGTCGGTCTTCAACACCTCGGTGACGACCGTCTTCTTCGGCCCCTACCTCAAGCAGGTCGCCGACGACGCCGTCGGTGAGGACGGCGACCTGCGCCTGCTCGGGCTGAGCATCCCCACCGGCAGCTGGTTCTCCTACGTGCTGTCGCTGTCGGTCGTGCTGCAGGTGCTGGTCCTCCCGCTGACCGGCGCCGTCGCCGACCGGACCGGGCGCAAGCGGGAGATGCTCGGCGGGTTCGCGCTGCTGGGCGCGCTGTCGACGACCGGGATGTTCTTCGTCGCCGACGGGCGCTGGCTGCTGGGCGCGCTGCTGTTCGTGCTGGCCAACATCAGCTTCGGCGCGGCGACCGTCGTCTACTACTCGTGGCTGCCCGACCTGGGCAGCCCCGACGAGCGCGACGCCGTCTCCAGCCGGGGCTGGGCGTTCGGCTACGTCGGTGGCGCGCTGCTGCTCGCCGTCCACCTGGGGCTGTTCCTCGGCGCGGAGTCGCTCGGGCTGACCCAGGGCCAGGCGGTGCGCATCTGCCTGGCCACGGCCGGGCTGTGGTGGGGCACCTTCGCGGTGTTCGCGGTGATGCGGCTGCGCGACCGGCCCGTGCGCGAGGCCGCCGCCGCGCGCAGCGGTTTCCGGCAGCTCGCCGCGACCCTGCGCGGCATGCGCGCCTTCCCGCTGACGCTGTGGTTCCTCGGCGCCTACCTGCTGTTCAACGACGGCGTCCAGACGGTGATCTCGCTGTCGGCGACCTACGCCAGCGAGGAGCTGGACCTGGGGCAGGAGGTGCTCACCGGCGCGATCCTCATGGTCCAGGTCGTGGCGATCGCCGGCGCGCTGGGGCTCGGCCGGCTGGCCGGGCGGTACGGCGCCAAGCGGGTGGTGCTGGGCGCGCTGGTGGCCTGGATCGGGGTCCTGCTCGCCGCCTTCTGGCTGCAGACCGGCGCGGTCGCCCAGTTCTACGCCCTGGCCGCCGTCATCGGGCTCGTGCAGGGCGGCACGCAGGCGCTCTCGCGCTCGCTGTTCAGCCAGCTGATCCCCGCCGGGCGCGAGGCCGAGTACTACGGCTTCTACGAGATCAGCGACCGCGGCACGAGCTGGCTGGGTCCGCTGGCGTTCGGCCTGACCTACCAGCTGACCGGCTCCTACCGGTACGCGATCGTGAGCCTCGTGGTGTTCTTCGTGGCCGGCTTCGTGGCCCTGGCCCTGCTGCCCATGCGCCGCGCCGTCCTCGCCGCGGGCAACACCCCGCCGGAGCGGCTGTGAGCGCCTCCCCCGACCCCGCCCGGGCCGACGCCGCCGACCCGCGCCGCCGGCGGCGGCCGGCCGCGGTCCCGGCGGCCGGCGACCGGCGCAGCCACCCGGCCCCGGCGCACCTGCGCTTCTTCCACGGCCCGATGGACTGCGGCAAGTCCACCCTCGCGCTGCAGGTGGACTTCAACCAGGCGCGCCAGGGCCGGTCCGGGCTGCTGCTCACCCAGGGCGACCGGTCCGGCAGCCCGCGGATCAGCTCCCGCGTCGGGCTGGCCCGCGAGGCCGTCGAGGTCGACGCCGGGACCGACCTGCGGCTGCTCGTGCGCACCCACTGGGCCGAGGGGCGGCGGGTGGACTACCTGATCGTCGACGAGGCCCAGTTCCTCACCCCCGAGCAGGTCGACCAGCTCGCCGAGCTCGTCGACGAGTCGCACGTCGACGTCTGGGCGTTCGGTCTCACCACCGACTTCCGCACGCGGCTGTTCCCGGGCACGCAGCGGCTGCTCGAGGTGGCCGACGACGTCCAGCGCGTGCAGGTCGAGGTGCTGTGCTGGTGCGGGCTGCCCGGGCTGCTCAACGCCCGGGTGGTGGACGGCGCGATGGTGCGGTCCGGGGAGACCGTCGTGGTCGCCGACACCGCGCCCACCCCGGCCCCCGGCGAGCCGTCGACGGCCTCGCCGCGGGACGCCGACGTCCACTACCAGGTGCTCTGCCGGCGCCACCACGTGCTGGGGCAGCTCGGCCCGACCGCCGCGGGCCCGGGGCAGCTGGCCCTGCCCTGATCCCCCGTCCGGGGTGGGCCGGGGGCCGCCGGAGGGCCGCATCTCCCCCCATGCGATGATGAGCGGCCGACTGAGGCGGAATCTCTCCGAGAGTTCTGCCGTTGGTCCTTTCGATTCCTCCGTCCCGTGGGTATCCCCCGGGCGACGGATCGGGTCGTGACCGAGACACCACCAGCACGAGAGGACGGTGTGCCATGGGCGAGCGTTCCCTGAGGGGTAGCCGACTGGGCAGCGTGAGCTACGAGACCGAGCGGAACACCGCGCCGATCGAGCGTCAGTACGTCGAGTACAGGTGCGCCGCCGGCCACCTGTTCTCCGTGCCCTTCGCGGACGACGCCGAGGTCCCCGAGACCTGGGAGTGCAAGTTCGACGGCAGCGCCGCGAAGCTGGTCGGCGGTGCCGAGCCGGCTCCCAAGAAGGTGAAGCCGCCGCGCACGCACTGGGACATGCTGCTCGAGCGCCGCTCCGTCGAGGACCTCGAGGAGGTCCTGGCCGAGCGTCTCGAGGTGCTCCGCGGGCGCCGCACGCGCGCCAGCTGAGCGACCCCGCTCACGGAACGGCCCCGGTGGGATCCCCCACCGGGGCCGTTCCGCGTCTCCGGGGCCCGGCGCGAGCCCGGGTCCCGCGCGCCGCTCAGCGCAGCGGCTCGTCCCGCAGCACCTCGCCCTCGATCACCAGTGGCCGCCCGCGGGGCGGGACCGGGCCGCCGACGCCCTCGGCGCGGGCGCTGCGCACGTGCACCGGCCCGCGCAGGGAGCCGGGCAGCCGGGAGGCGAGCAGCCGCCCGAGCAGCCCGCGCAGCAGCGGCCGGGTGGGCGGCAGCAGGCACAGCAGGCCGACCACGTCACCGAGGAACCCGGGCAGCAGCATCAGCAGGCCGCCGACGGCGATGAGCCCGGCGTCCCCGAGCGCCCGGCCGGCGGGGCGGCGCTCGGACGCCCGCTCGCGCAGCTCGGTGAGGGCGCGGGTGCCCTGCCGGCCGAGCAGCAGCATCCCCAGCGCGCTGGTGAGCAGGGTCAGCAGGATGGTCGCGCCCAGCCCGATCCAGTTCGCGACGACGACGAAGACGACGACCTCGGCCAGCGCCAGCACGCCGGCCGCGAGGCGCACACGACGGCCCACGGCACTCCTCGTCCGCTGCGCGGGCCGCCCGCGGTCCGCCGTCCGGACCGCGCCCGACCGCCCGCCGTCGCGGACTCCTCGGTGCGGGCCCACCGGACCCGCACCCCGTGCAACGCGCGAGCGCCCCGTCTTGCTCCTGGGTCAGCCGCGCCGGGCCCGGCGACGGCGCACCAGCGCCGGGACGACGACCGCGGCCAGCGCGCCGACGCCGAGCACGGTCAGCAGCAGCTCGGGGCCGGCGCCGACCCGCTCGGCGACGGTGGTGGAGTCCCGCTGGGCGATGTCCTCGACGAACGTCGCCGCGGTGAACAGCTGCGACCGGCGGGCCAGCGAGCCGTCGGGCGCCACGATCGCGGAGATGCCGCTGGTGGCGGCCACGACCACCGTCCGCCCGTACTCCACGGCGCGCAGCCGGCTGGCGGCCAGCTGCTGCTCGCTCTCGTCGGTGAAGCCGAAGGTGGCGTTGTTGGTCTGGACGACGAGCATGCCGGCGCCGGCCTCGACCGTCTCGTGCACGAGCCCGTCGTAGACGACCTCGAAGCAGATGACGTCGCCGACCCGGGCGCCGGCCATGTCGAGCACCCCGACCTCGTCGCCGGCGCGGAAGTCCCGCCGCACGAGGTCGACCTTGTCGGTGAAGAAGCGGAAGAACGCGCGGGCGGGCACGTACTCGGCCAGCGGCACGGGGTGCCGCTTGACGTAGGTCTCCCCCGGGCCGGTCTCGGGGTCCCAGACGATGCCGGTGTTGCTCAGGTACCGGCCGGGGCCGTCGACGACGGCACCGACGAGGAGGGGCGCGTCGATCGCCTCGGCGGCGCGGCTGATCGCCCGGGCGGCGTCGGCGTTGGTGTACGGGTCGATGTCGGAGCTGTTCTCCGGCCAGATGACCAGGTCGGGCTGACGCTGCTCCCCGCGGTCGACGGCGGCGGCCAGCTCCAGCGTCTGCCGGACGTGGTTGTCCAGCACCGCCCGCCGCTGCGCGTTGAAGTCCAGGCCCGCCCGCGGCACGTTGCCCTGGACGACCGCCACGGTCCGGGTCGGGCCGCCGTCGGTGAGCGAGCCGCCGGGCAGCGGCAGCCAGGCAACGGCGCCGGCCAGCGGGACGGCGAGCACCGCGACCACGGCCAGGGCCGCGGCGCGCACCGCCGGCCGGCGCTCGCCCGCCCCGTTCCGCCGCACCCGGTGCAGCGCCAGCACGGCGGCGGCCAGCAGCGTGCCGGTGAGGGCGACGGCGAAGCTGACCAGCGGCACCCCGCCGTAGGCCGCCAGTGACAGGAAGGGGCCGTCGGTCTGGCTCAGGCCCAGGCGCGCCCAGGGGAAGCCGCCGAGCAGCCCGCGGCCGCGCAGCGCCTCGTCGGCCACCCACAGCGCGGCCGTCCACAGCGGCCAGGCCCGCAGCCGCGACGTGACCGCGGTGGCCGCGCCGAGGAGGGCCAGGTGCGCGGCCTGGTAGACGGCCAGTGCCAGCCACGGGAACGGGCCGACGTAGACGCCGGTCCACGACAGCAGCGGCACGAACGAGGCCAGCCCCAGGACCAGGCCCAGCCAGGCGCCCGAGCGGGCGCGCTGGCCGCGCACGGCCAGGGCGAGCGCCATGGGGCCCAGCACCGCCAGCGGCGGCAGGGACCACCCGGGGAAGGCCAGCAGCAGCGCCAGGCCGCCGGCCGCGGCCAGCGCCGTGCGCCACGGCCGGCCGGCCCGCCGCGGGCGCCGGCGGGGCGCGGCGGACGCCGGTGCGGGCGGCTCGTGCTGCGCGGCCACGGTGCCGGTCGTCGCTGCCGACACCGTCGCCTCCAGGAGGTCGGGGCCCGGGGGTCCGGGCGTGGGGCGCCGGCGCACTGCCGGCCGGACCGCGGCGGAGCGCCGCGGTCCTCCGGCCAGCATCCCACTCCGCACGAGGGTCCCGGGTCCCGCGATCAGGGGTGTCCGGGCGCGCGCGGCTCCCCGTCCCGGAGCGCGCCGGCGGGGACGGCGGCCGGTCCCCGCCTCCCCGGGGCCGACCCGGCCGGCCGCGGGCGGCGGTCGTCGGGTCGTTGTCCAGGCGGTGCGGGTCGGGCCGGTCCTCGCCGGGGAGCCGGGGCGGGCGGTCCTCCCCCGGGCACGGCCCCCTCCGCGGCCCGGCTGCGGGGGGCGGAGGGCCCACGCGACCGGGAGGGTGCGTGCCGTCGGGAGAGGGCGCACGGCCGGTGCCCCCGGGACGGAACTGCAGGGACTGTAGGAACTGCGGCACCGCTCGGGGAGCGGTCCCGGAAGGACGGGACGGACCGTGACCCGATCGTTACGGTGCGTTGGCGCCGGTGACGGGGGTGCCCGCGACGACGAGCAGGCGGCAGGCGGGCCGCGCCCGGTCGGCCAGCACCTGCGAGAGGGTCGCACCGGTCGCCCACAACGCCAGGTCGGCGGGGGCGCCGACGGCCAGCGGGCCCGCGGCGTGCTCGGCGCGGGCGGCGTACCAGCCGCCGTGGGTGGCCGCGTCGAAGGCGTCGAAGGGGCGCAGTCCCGAGGCCGGGGTGCGGTGGTCGACGGCGGCGTGCACCCCACCCCAGGGGTCCATCGGCGTGACCGGCGCGTCGCTGCCGAGCGCGAGGGCGACGCCGGCGTCGGCCAGGTCGGCGAACGGGTTGCACGCCAGGGCGCGCTCGGTGCCCAGCCGTTCGGCGTACATCCCCTGGTCCCCGCCCCAGGCGGCGTCGAAGGCCGGCTGCACGCTGGCGACGACGCCCCAGGCCCGCATGCGCTCGACGAGGTCCGGTCCCAGCATCTCGACGTGCTCGAGCCGGTGGCGGCAGGACCGCACCGCCGTGGCGCCGAGCTCGTCGACGACGGCGCCGACGGCGTCGAGGACCTGGGCGACCGCCGCGTCACCGATGCAGTGGAACCCGGCCTGGACGCCGGCCAGCGTGCAGGCCCGGACGTGCTCGACCAGGGACGCCGTCTCGAACCGCAGGGCACCGGCGGTGTCCGGGCGGTCGCGGTAGGGGCGGGTGAGGGCGGCGGTGTGCGACCCGAGGGCGCCGTCGCAGAACAGGTCGCCGCCGGCGCCGGCCAGCCCGAGCTCGCGCACGACGTCCAGGCCGCCGCGTTCGGACAGCTCGCCCCACCAGCCGAGCACCCGCGGTCCGGGCGCCTCTCCGGCGAGGGCCAGCAGGCCGGCCAGGTCGTCGGCGCCGGACACCTCGGGACCGGCCATCTCGTGCAGGCTGCCGATGCCCAGCGCCGCCGCCTCGGCGAGCGTGGCCCGCTGCGCGGCGCGGCGCTGGACCCTGGGGACGGCACCGTGGGCGGCCTGCCGCGCGGCGTGGTGGGCCTCCAGCCGCAGGCGCCCGTCGGCGCCGAACCCGGGCAGGCGGTCGATGCCGGGGACCCGTTCCAGCAGCGCGGTCGACACGGTCGCGGAGTGGACGTCGACGCGGGCCAGGTAGACCGGGCGGTCCCCGGCCACGGCGTCGAGGTCGGCGCGGGTGAGGCCGCGCCCCTCCGGCCAGCCGGTCTCGTCCCAGCCGGTGCCCAGCACCACGCCTGCGGGGGTGGTGCGCACGGCCGCGGCGACCGCGGCCACCGCCTCGGCGAGGCTCGACCTCCCGTGGAGGTCGAGACCGGTGAGCGCCAGGCCGGTCGCCGTCGCGTGCACGTGCGCGTCGACGAACGCCGGGGTCAGCAGGGCCCCCTCCCCCGCCACCGTGCGCGCGGCCGCCGGGGCGTCGGCGGCGGCGCCCACCCAGGCGATCCGGCCGGCGGTGACGTGCACCGCGCGGCCGGGCCGGTCACCGACGGTGACGTCGGTCAGCAGCAGGCTCATGGGCAGAGCATGACCGCCCGCGCCGGGTGTCCGGCGCGGGCCTGCCCGGGTAGGGACCGCGGATGCCTGCGACCGAGGCCCCGACGGGAGCCCTGCTGCGTACCGCCCGGCTCCGGCTGCGGCCCTGGACGACGCGCCGCGACGACCTCGCCCGCCTCACCGACCTGTACGGCCGGGACGAGGTGACCCGCTGGCTGGGCGGCTCCCCCTCGGTCACCCCGGTCGAGCTCGTCTCGCGCTGGCGGACGGTGAGCGAGGTGGACCCGCGCCACGGCTGCTGGGCGATCGAGATCGGGAACCCGCCGCGGGCCGCCGGGACGGTGCTGCTCAAGCCGCTGCCCGGCGGCGTCGGCGAGGTGGAGGTGGGCTGGCACCTGCACCCGGACTCGTGGGGGCACGGGTACGCCACCGAGGCCGCCCGCGCGGTCATCGAGCGGGCCTTCGGCGCGGGGATCGCGGAGGTCTACGCCGTCGTCCGGCCGGGCAACGTCGCGTCGGCGGCCGTCTGCCGCCGGCTGGGCATGGAACCCCTGGGACTGCTCCGCCGCTGGTACGGCACGGAGCTGGAGACCCACCGGCTGGTGGCGCCCGTGGTGGTCGACTGACCGCTCAGCGGCGCCGCAACCGGGCCAGCAGGCCCCGCTTCGCGCGCCGGGCCCGGGTGCCGGTGTAGTCGGCCACGTCCAGCTGCCGGGCCTGCTCGGGCGTGGGGGCGGTCCCGCCGAGGTGCGCCGGCTGCCACCACAGGTCCTCGGCGCCGGCGGGCTGCTGCGGGTAGTCGCGCTGCGCGCGGTCGAGCAGCTCCTCCATCGCCGTGCGGGTGCGGGCCAGCAGCGCGGCCACCGACTCGCCCGGGGCGGGCACGAGCGGCTCCCCCAGCAGCACGGTGACCGCCACGCCGCGGCGCAGCTGCGGCGCGTGGTGCTTGGTGGTGATCCGCTGCCCGCCCCAGACGGCGGCGGGGACGATCGGGACCCCGGAGTCGATCGCCATCCGGGCGGCGCCGGCCTTCAGGTCCTTGACCGTGAAGCTGCTGCTGATGGTCGCCTCGGGGAAGACGCCGACGACCTGGCCGTCCTTGAGCGCCCGGACCGCCGCCTCGAAGGCGGCGGCACCGGCCCGCCGGTCGACCGGGATGTGCTGCATGGCGCGCATGAAGGGCCCGGCGAACCAGTGGCCGAACACCGACGCCTTGGCCATGAACCGCACCAGCCGCCGGGCGGGCAGCGCGCCGAGCCCGAGGAACGTGAAGTCCAGGTAGCTGACGTGGTTGCTGCAGATGATCGCGCCGCCGGTCGCCGGCACGTGCTCCGCGCCGCGGACGTCGAAGCGGAACCCGAACAGCCGGAAGACCACCAGGGTCAGCCGGACGACGAACCGGTACGGCCGGTCCCGGGGGTCCGGCCGGGGCCCGTACAGGCCGGGGCGGACGACGTCGCGCCAGCGAACGGTCTGCATGCGCGGACGATAACCGCCCCCGCGGGGACCCGTCGGTGCCGGATCAGCCGGCGACGGTGACCTCGACGGCGGCCCGCACGACGGCGGCGAGGTCGCCGCTGTCCCGGTGCACCCGCCGCTGCTGCTCGGCGCCGGTCCCCCGGTCGAGGACCGTGGCCACGCCGGCGGCCACCCGCTCCTCGTCCCCGGCGTCGGCGAGCGCGGGCCGCACGTGCTCCAGCAGGGCCGAGACGACCGCGTGGGCAGGCGCCGGCCGGCCGTCGCGCGGGTCGACGAGCTCCCCGGTCAGCCCCGACCGCGCGGCCCGCCACCCCGCCACCCGCACGACCTCGCTGCGCACCGCCGGCGCGGGGATCCCGGCGCGCCACTGCCGGGCCGCGGTCTCCACCAGACCCCGGACGAGCCCGGCGTGGGTGACGGCGTCCTCGAGGTGCAGGGCGACGTCGGCGATGCGGACCTCGACGGTCGGCCACCGCTCGGACAGGCGGGCGTCGAAGTAGACCATCCCGCTGTCGACGATCGTCTCCGTCGCGACGAGGTCGGCCACGACCCGGGCGTAGTCGGCGGCGTCGGCGAACAGCTCGGTCGGGCCCGACGAGGGCCAGCGGTTCCAGGACTGGGAGCGGAAGCTGGCGTAGCCGCTGTCGCGGCCCAGCCAGAACGGCGAGTTGCTGGTCAGGGCGGTCAGCACCGGCAGCCACACCCGGATCCGGTTGAGGACGGCGACGCCCTCCTCCTCGTCGGCCACCGACACGTGCACGTGGCACCCGCAGGTGAGCTGCTCGCGGGCGGTGAGGCCGAACGTCTCGGCCATGTCGGCGTACCGCTCCCCCGGCGTGGTCACCGGGTCCACGCGCACCGGCGAGCTGGCCAGGGCGGCCACCCGGGCGCCGACGGCCCGCGCCGCCGCGTCGGCCCGGCCGCGCCAGTGCCGCAGCTGCGCGGTCACCTCGTCGAGGTCGGTGCAGACGCGGGTGCCGAGCTCGATCTGCTGGGCCTTGAGCTCGGGGACCAGCGACCCGGACGGGTCGTCGTCCTCCCCTCCCCCGCCCTCGCCGCGGGACTCGCGGTCGTGCTCGGCGGCGGTCTCCCCCTCCCCGCGGCGGGCGGCGGCCTCCAGCGCCTCCGGGCCCAGCGGCACCGGGACCCCCGAGGGGTCGACGACCAGCAGTTCCTCCTCGACACCCAGCGTCCGCACGGGCGAGAGGTCCCCCGAAGGGCCTCGAGGCATGCGGATGTCCTCCGATCGGTGCTGTGCGCCGGAGGCGCACCTCCTGTCAACGGCGATCCACGCCGACGAAGTCGCGCGACATTGTTGGGGATAACGGTAGACTTCCGGCATGGCACGTGAGTGGCAGCTCCCCCTGCCCGAGATGCCGGCGCCCCCGCCCGAGCGGGCCTGGCGGCGGCTGACGGCGCCCGAGGGCTACGAGGCGCAGTGGCGGCGGCTGGTCGACGCCGCGCTGGAACTGGGCCTCGGCCCCGACGACCTCGCCGAGGACGGGCTCGAGCCGGTGGCCGTGGCGCGCGGCTGGCGGCCGGCGACGGTGACCCTGTACAGCAAGGTCGCCCGGTACGGCGGCGTCGCGCTGCCGGTCCCCCGCACGCCGGAGCCCGATCCCGCGACGCTGGACCTGCGGCCGCTGACCGAGATCCGCAGCGAG
Organism: Blastococcus sp. SYSU D00695; assembly: GCF_054050555.1. Taxonomy (NCBI): domain Bacteria; kingdom Bacillati; phylum Actinomycetota; class Actinomycetes; order Geodermatophilales; family Geodermatophilaceae; genus Blastococcus; species Blastococcus sp. SYSU D00695. The sequence goes on from NZ_JBJGZP010000012.1 coordinate 59,345, forward strand.
GACCCCGAGCACCTGCGGGCCGTCGCCTGGTGCGCGCTGGCGCTGGGCTGGCCGGCGGCCGTCGGGCAGTTCCGCTCGCTGCGGCGGGAGCAGGTGCACCCCGCGGCGGGCCGGCTGCTGGTCCGCACGGACGACGGCGAGTGGGCGGTCCCCGGCGCGACCGCGGCCTGGCACGCGTGGGAGACCGTCCGCGAGCGCTTCCCCGCCCTCGCCGCCAGCCCCTGGGTGCTGCCGGCGCTGCGCCGCGGCCCGGGGATCGACTCGCGGATCGGTGGCCGGCTGTCCAACCAGGCCCTGCAGGTGACCTTCACCAAGCACGCGGTGGGCACCGGGCACCACCTGCGCGCGACGGCCGCGCCGCGGCAGCGGGACCGGGCCGCCGCCCTGGCCGAGGCCTACCGGGAGCTGTCCTACGACTCCTACCGGCGGCTGGCGCTGGCCGCCGGTGCCCGGCCGGTGAGCCCGCGGGGCGTCGTCCGGGCCGAGCGCGCCGTCGCCCGCGAGGCGCGTCGCGCCGGCTGAGGGCCGGTCCGCTACAGCAGGGTCAGCTGTTCTGGCTCGACCGGTGCGGCGGCCCCGGCGGACGGTCGCTCGTCCGGCCGCGGTCGCCGCTCCGGGAGGCTGCCGGCGGGGAAGGCCGCCTCGTCGTCCCCCGGGACCCCGGCGCCCCCGCCGACGCCGCGCGCCGCTCCGCCGGGCTGCCCGTCGAGCCCGTGCGCGGCCAGCAGCGGCGCCACCCGGTCGGCCAGCCACCGCCGGTACTCGGCGGGCACGTAGGCCCCGCGCCCGTACAGCTGCCGGTACCGGGGCAGCAGCCGCGGGTGCTCGCGGGCCAGCCAGGCGGTGAACCACTCCCTCGCCCCCGGGCGCAGGTGCAGGGGCACGACGGTGACGCCGGTCGCGCCCGCCGCCGCGATCGCGCCGACGGCCGCCTCCAGGTCGGCGAGCCGGTCGGTGAGCCCCGGCAGCACCGGCGCCAGGAAGACGCCGCAGGGCAGCCCGGCGTTGGCGAGGGCACGGACGAGCTCCAGCCGCGCCCGCGGGGAGGGCACGCCGGGCTCCAGGGAGGTGTGCAGCTCGTCGTCCCAGATCGCCATCGAGACGCCGAGCCCGACCGGCACGTCCCGTGCCGCCGCGGCGAGCAGCGGCACGTCGCGGCGCAGCAGCGTGCCCTTGGTGAGGATCGAGAACGGCGTCCCCGAGGCCGCCAGGGCGCCGATGACGCCGGGCATGAGGCGGTAGCGACCCTCGGCCCGCTGGTAGGGGTCGGTGTTCGTGCCCAGCGCGACGTGCTCCCGCCGCCACGACGGCCGGGCGAGCTCCCGGCGCAGGACGTCCACCAGGTTGGTCTTGACGACGATCTGCGTGTCGAAGTCGCGGCCGCTGTCCAGCTCCAGCCACTGGTGCGTCCCGCGCGAGTAGCAGTAGGCACAGGCATGGGAGCAGCCCCGGTAGGGGTTGATCGTGTGGCGGAACGGCATCGCCGAGCCGGCCGGGACGGCGTTGAGCGCCGACCGCGCCCGCACCTCGTGGAAGGTCAGCCCGGGGAAGTCGGCCACCTCGATGCTGCGCAGCAGACCGCGGACGGACGGCATGCCGGGCAGCGTCGTGGGCTCGTCGAGGTCGAGCCGCTGGGCGTCCCATCGCACCCGCCCATGCGAACACGTGTTCGAGGTGATGTCCAGCGGGACGTGTGGCTCAGGGGACGACGTCCGCCCGGACCAGCACCACGCCGGCCGGGTCCGAGGGCGCCGAGGACAGCACCCGGCGGTAGACGGCGAGCCCCGCCGCGCACTCCTGCGGCTCGTCGTCGCCCCGCACGACCCGCGCCCGGGCCCGCGAGTGCTCCCCCGCCAGCCAGAGCTCCACGTCCGCGGGCTCGGTGAGGTTGCGCCACCACGTCTTGCGCTCTGCGGCGCCGACCAGCACCCACACCGTCGAGGCGTCGCGCACGTACTGGCAGACCAGCTCGTGCGGCTGCCCGGTGCGCCGGCCGGTGTAGCGCAGGACCGCCAGCCGGCGACCGGCGCGGGCCCCGGCACGGGAGCGCAGCAGCCGCCGCAGCAGCGGGTTGACCAGGCGGTTGGTCAGCGCGAACCCGGCAGCCACGGGCCGCAGGTCAGACGAGCGGCCGGTCCTCGAACACCGTGGACAGGACGACGGTCGTCCGCGTGCTCACGTTGGCCAGCGAGCGGATGTCGCGCAGCAGCTCCTCCAGCGCCTGGGTGGAGGCGACCCGCACCTTGAGCAGGTAGCTCTCCGCCCCGGCCACCGAGTGGCACGCCTCGATCGCCGGCAGGTGCGCCAGCTTCCCCGGCGCCTCCTCGGCCCGGTCGACGTCGATCGGGGTGATCGCGACGAAGGCGGTGAGCCCGAGTCCGAGCCCGGCCGCGTCGACGCAGGCGCGGTATCCCGTGATGAGCCCGCGCTGCTCCAGCCGGCGCACCCGCTGGTGCACCGCGGACACCGACAGCCCGACCCGCTCGGCCAGCTCGGTGTAGCTGGCCCGCCCGTCGCGGGCCAGCGCCGCCAGCAGCGCCCGGTCGACGTCGACCGGGCCGGCCGGGTCACCCGGGGAGGCGGACGAGCTCACGGGTCCCCGAGTTGAGCGAGCGCACCCCGTCGGGTGTGCAGACGACGATGTCCTCGATCCGCGCGCCGCAGCGACCGGCCAGGTAGATGCCGGGCTCGACGGAGAAGGCCATCCCCGGCACGAGCGGCAGGTCGTTGCCGGCCACGACGTAGGGCGCCTCGTGCGTGTCCAGCCCGATGCCGTGCCCCGTGCGGTGGATGAAGTGCTCGCCCCAGCCGGCGTCGGTGATGACGCGGCGGGCCACCGCGTCGATCTCCTCCGCGGCGACCCCGGGCCGGACGGCCGCGCACGCGGCGCGCTGCGCCTCCTGCAGGACCGCGTACCACTCGGCGGTGGCGGGGTCGGGCTCGCCGCCGACGACGTAGGTGCGGGTGCAGTCGGACCGGTAGCCGCTGGGCAGCTCGCCGCCGATGTCGACGACCACGAGGTCACCGGCCTGCACGACCCGGTCGGACAGCTCGTGGTGCGGGCTGGCGCCGTTGGGCCCCGAGCCGACGATGGTGAAGTCGACCGCGGCGTGCCCCTCGGCCAGGATCGCGGCGGCGATGTCGGCGCCGACCTCGGCCTCGGTGCGGCCCACCCGCAGGAACGCGGCCATGCGGGCGTGCACGCGGTCGATCGCCGCGCCGGCCACGGCCAGCTCCTCGATCTCGGCGGCGGTCTTGACCATCCGCAGCCGGTCGAGGACCGGGGTGGCCAGCTCCAGCGCCGACCCGGGCAGGGCCCGCTGGACGCCGAGGGCGTGCTCGGCCCACGTGCGGGCACCGACCGCCACCCGGGACGGCGCGGCGCCCAGCCGGCCGGTGGCGGCGCGGGCGAGCAGCGCGAACGGGTCGTCGGTCTCGTCCCAGGCGAGGACCTCCAGCCCCAGGCCGCCGGCCGGGCTCGCGTCGACCATCGGCGCCTCCAGCCGCGGCACGACCAGGAACGGCTCGCCCCGGCGCGGGACGGCCAGCGCCGTCAGCCGCTCCATGGCGTGGGCGTGGTACCCGCTGAGGTAGCGCAGGTCCGACCCCGGTGTCAGCACCAGCAGGTCCAGCCCCAGCTCCGCGGCCACGTCCCGCGCGTCGTGCACCCGGTCGATCGTCACCAGCGCACCGGCGCCGGCCCGCGCTCCCGCCCCTGCCCCCGTGTCGTTGCTCACCGGCCGAGGGTATCCGCGGGGCACGACCGATCCCGAGCGAGTTCCCGGGCCGTTACCGTGCCCGCTCGTGACGACCATGCTGCTGGACGCCGCCAGCCTGTACTTCCGGGCCTTCTACGGCGTCCCCACGAGCGTGACCGCCCCCGACGGCCGGCCGGTCAACGCCGTCCGCGGCTTCCTGGACATGACCGCGCGGCTCATCACCGCCCACGGCCCGGACCGCTGGGTGGCCTGCTGGGACGACGACTGGCGGCCGGCCTTCCGGGTGGCGGCGCTGCCGTCGTACAAGGCCCACCGCCTCTCCCCCGACGGCGGCGAGGAGACCCCGGAGGAGCTGGGCCCGCAGGTGCCGGTGCTCGTGGACGTGCTGGCCGCGGCGGGGCTGGCCCGCGTCGGCGCCCCGGGGTACGAGGCCGACGACGTGATCGGCACGCTGGCCACCCGCGCCCGCGGCCCGGTCGACGTCGTCACCGGCGACCGGGACCTCTTCCAGCTGGTCGACGACGCCCGCGGCGTGCGGGTGCTCTACACCAACCGCGGGATCAGCGACATCGAGGTCGTCGACGAGGCCGCGGTCACCGCCAAGTACGGCATCCCGGGACGGTCCTACGCCGACTTCGCCGCCCTGCGGGGGGACCCGAGCGACGGCCTGCCGGGGGTGGCGGGGATCGGGGCCAAGACCGCGGCCGCGCTGGTCACGGCGTTCGGCGACCTGGCCGGCATCCGGGCGGCCGCCGCACGCGCGGTCGTGCCGCAGGCGCCGCTGACCGCCGCCGTGCTCAAGCGGCTGCACGCGGGCGCGGGGTACCTGGACGCGGCGCCGGTGGTGGTGGCGGTGGCCCGGGACGTCGACCTGCCCCCCGTCGAGGGCACGCTCCCCCGCCGCCCGGCCGACCCGGAGGCGCTCGCCGCCCTGGCCGAGGCGCACGGCATCGGCTCGTCGCTGCGCCGCCTGGGTGCGGCGCTGGGCTGGCCGGCCGGCGCGCTGGACTAGCGCGCCGGCCGGGGCGTCAGCTGGTGGTGTCCGCCCAGGTGTAGTCGCCGTCCTCGCTGGTGATCGTGATCGTGATCGTCACGTCCCCCGCGCCCTCCTCGGTGCCCGTGCACTCGTAGGTCGCGCCGTTCTCGACCTCCATGTCGGACGGGCAGGAGAGGTCGCTGAGCTGGGCACCGTACTGCTCGCTGTACTGGCCGCTGACGGCGGACTCGACCGCGGAGGCGTCGAGCACCGTCTTGTCGAAGACGAACAGCGGCAGGATGATCGCCGCCGCGATGACGGCCAGCGCCAGCACCACGAGGCCGACGATCAGCCCGGTCTTCTTCTTCGCCGGCTGGCCGTAGGGCTGCTGCCCGTACTGCTGGCCGTAGCCCGGCTGGCCGTAGGGCTGCTGGCCGTACTGCTGCTGGCCGTACTGCCCGCCCTGCTGGCCGTAGCCGGGCTGCCCGTACTGGCCGCCCTGCTGGCCGTAGCCCGGCTGGCCGTACGGGGGCTGGCCCTGCTGGCCCGGCTGGCCATAGCCGGGGGCACCGCCCTGCTGACCGCCGTACCCGCCGGGCGCCGGCTGGCCGTACTGGGGCTGCCCGTACTGCTGGCCCGGCTGCCCGTACTGCCCCGGCTGGTTGCCACCCTGCGGTGGGTTGGTCATCGTCGCTCCCGGTCGGACGCTCGAGGTGCTGTGGCGGACGGCCCCGTGGGCCGGGTGGCATTCTGCACCACCACCGGGCCGCAGGCCGCTCTGCGGCACGCGCACGTCATCCGCCGACCGCCACCGCGACCACTCCCCGGCGCACCCGCGTCACCGCGGCGCGCGCCGTGGCGGCGACCGCGTCGTCGGCGGTCTTGCCCAGCTGGTCCAGCAGGTCCAGCAGCTGGCGCGCCCAGCGCACGAAGTCGCCGCCGGACAGCTCGGTGCCCGCCTGCTCGGCGCCGGCCAGGACGCGGTCGAGGTCCTGCCCGTCCGCCCAGCGGTAGGCCGCCCACGCGAACCCGAGGTCGAGGTCGCGGGTGTGGGGCACGCCGTGGTCCACCTCGACGTCCAGCAGCCGGGACCGGACCCGCCGCATCTCGGCGATGGCCGCCGCCACCTTCCCGGCCGGGACGGCCGGCTGGGACGGGGTGTCCCGGCGGGCCTCGAAGACGACGGTGGAGACGGCGGCGGCGAGCTCCGCGGGGGTCAGGCCGTGCCAGGCCCGGGCGCGCAGGCACTCGGCCACGAGCAGGTCGGCCTCGGACCAGATGCGCGACAGCCGGCGCCCCTCGTCGGTGACGACGGGGACGGGTCCGCCCGCGAGCACCGGGTCGGCCGGGGCGGACACGGTCTCCGGGACCAGGTACCCCAGCTCCTCCAGCACGTCGCAGGTGCGGTCGAACTGGCGGGTCAGCGAGCCGGTGCGCTCGGCCATCCGCCGGTGCAGCGACTCGGCCTCGGCCACCTCGCGCAGCCACCGCTCGGCGGCCCGCACGCGGTCCTCCCGGTCGGGCCGGGCGTGCACCGGGTGCGCCTTGAGCGCGCGGCGCAGGTCGTGCAGCACCGGGTCGTCCGCGGCCGCCGAGCGCTGCTTCACCCGGCGCGCGCCCAGGTCGTGCTCGACGCGGGCGTTGCGCAGGGTGGCGGCCAGGTCCCGGCGGGCGTGCGGGCTGCGGTGGTTGAAGTTGCGCGGCACCCGCACCCGGGCGAGGGCGGTCACCGGCGTCGGGAAGTCGATGGGGCCCAGGCGCCCGGCCCACTTGTCCTCGGTCAACACCAGCGGCCGCGGGTCGCCGTCGCCGGTCAGCCCGGCGTCGGGCAGGCCCGGGTCCAGGACGACCGCCAGGCCCTGCCGGCGCCCCGAGGGCACGCGGATGACGTCGCCGGGGCGCAGCGCCGCCAGCGCCTCGGCGGCCTCGAGCCGGCGCTTGGCCTGGCTGTCGCGGGACAGCTCCTTCTCCCGGTCGGAGATCTGCCGGCGCAGCCGCACGTACTCCACGATCTGCTCGCCCAGGGCGTCACCGTCGGTGCCGAGCTCGGCGGCCAGCCGCTCGGCGTCGCGCTCGTGCCGCGCCGCGGACCGGGCCAGGCCGACGACGGAGCGGTCGGCCTGGAACTGGGCGAACGACGACGCCAGCAGCTCGCGGGCGCGGACCCGGCCGAAGCTGCCGACCAGGTTGACGGCCATGTTGTAGCTGGGCCGGAACGACGACCGCAGCGGATAGGTGCGGGTGCTGGCCAGCCCGGCGACGACCGAGGGGTCCATCCCGGGCGACCAGACGACGACCGCGTGGCCCTCGACGTCGATGCCACGCCGGCCGGCGCGGCCGGTCAGCTGGGTGTACTCCCCCGGCGTCACGTCGACGTGCGCCTCGCCGTTCCACTTCACCAGCCGCTCGAGGACGACGGTGCGGGCGGGCATGTTGATGCCCAGGGCGAGGGTCTCGGTGGCGAACACGGCCTTCACCAGGCCGCGGACGAAGCACTCCTCGACCGTCTCCTTGAACGCGGGCACCAGGCCGGCGTGGTGCGCGGCGAGGCCGGCGAGCAGACCCTCGCGCCACTCCCAGTAGCCCAGCACGTGCAGGTCCTGCTCGGGCAGCGAGCCGGTGCGCTCGTCGATGATCGCGGCGATCTCGGCGCGCTCGGTCTCGTCGGTCAGCCGCAGGCCGGCGCGCAGGCACTGGTCGACGGCGGCGTCGCAGCCGTTGCGGCTGAACACGAAGGTGATCGCCGGCAGCAGCGCGGCGCGGTCGAGGCGCTCGACGACGTCGGGCCGGGCCGGTGGGCGGAACCGGGGCCGGGTGTCGAAGCCCTCCCGCCGCCGGCTGCCCCCTCCCCCGCCGCCCCAGGTGTCCAGGCGCCGCTCGTACTCGCGGACGAACCGCACGAGCTCGGGGTCGACCACCGAGGCGCCGCGTTCCCGGGTCGACCGGTGCCGGGGGTCCTCGCCCTGCTCGGCGGCGTGCGCGGCCGGGCGCAGGGAGAACAGGTCGAACACGCGGTTGCCGACGAGCATGTGCTGCCACAGCGGGATGGGGCGCACCTCGCTGACCACGACCCGGGTGTCCCCGCGCACGGTGACCAGCCAGTCGGCGAACTCCTCGGCGTTGCTCACCGTGGCCGACAGCGACACCAGGGTCACCGACGGCGGGAGGTGGATGATCACCTCCTCCCAGACGGCGCCGCGGAAGCGGTCGGCCAGGTAGTGGACCTCGTCCATGACCACGTAGCCGAGCCCGGTCAGCGCCGGGGACTCGGCGTAGAGCATGTTGCGCAGGACCTCGGTGGTCATCACCACCACCGGGGCGTCGCCGTTGACCGCGTTGTCGCCGGTCAGCAACCCGACCCGGGACTCCCCGTAGCGCTGCACGAGGTCGGCGTACTTCTGGTTGGACAGCGCCTTGATCGGCGTCGTGTAGAACGCCTTGCGCCCCTCGGCGAGCGCCTTGTGGACGGCGAACTCGCCCACCACCGTCTTGCCGGCGCCGGTGGGCGCGCAGACCAGCACGCCCGAGCCGCTGTCCAGGGCCTCGCAGGCCTCGACCTGGAAGGGGTCGAGGGAGAAGCCGAGCTCGGCGGTGAAGTCGGCGAGGGCGGGGTGGGCGCTGCGCCGCCGGGCGGCCGCGTACCGCTCAGCAGGGCTGGACATGGCCCCACGGTAGGCGCTGGGGACGGCTGGCTCACGGCGGCCGGCACGCACCGCGGCCGGGGCTCTCCTCCTCGGTGCCCCCGCCCCTCCCCCGGCCGCACCGGGACACCGGGCGGCGCATTGTTGGGGATAACGGTCGAGTGTCGACCGGCGCGTCGCGTCGAGGTCGGGCGGGGTGGCCGATCAGGCCGGTCGGGCACCGAGGACGCGCAGCGCACCGGGCACGCACCGCGCGACCGCGGGCAGCGGGGCGACGAGCTCCCCGTCGGCGTAGGTGGTCAGCGGGGGCTGCCCCGGCGCGGCCGCCAGCTCCACCCGGGCGGCGCGGTGCACGGTCACGGCGGGGTGCTCGACATGGGTGCCGGCGGTCAGCCGCGGGCGGGTGCGGACGAGCCCGTGGCGGCTGACCGGCCCGACGACCGTCACGTCGAGCAGCCCGTCGGCGGGGTCGGCGCCCGGGCAGATCCGCATCCCGCCGCCGTACCAGGCGGTGTTGCCGACGGCGACGAGCGTGACCGGCAGCGTCGTCACCTCGCCGTCGAGGGTGAGCACGACCTCCCGCGGCCGCAGCCGGGCCAGCTCGGCGAGGATCGCGACGTCGTACCGCCGGCGACCGCGCGGCCAGCGCAGCCGGTCGGCGCGGTCGGACACCGCCGAGTCGAAGCCGCAGCACAGCACCGTGGCCCACCACCGCTCCCCCGTGCGGCCCGCGTCCACGGTCGCGCCCCGCCCGGCGAGGAGGTCCGCGGCGGCGGCACGGGCGGCGGCCACCGGGTCCCGGGGGACGCCGAGGGCCAGCGCCAGGTCGTTGCCGGTGCCGGCGGGGACGACGCCCAGGGCGGCCGGCGTCCCCGCGACGGCCTGCAGGCCGGCGTGGGCGGCCCCGTCGCCACCGATCGTCACCACCGCGGTCGCGCCGTCGGCGACCGCGGCGGCGGCCTGCTGCTCGGCGTCCGCGCGGGTTGCCGCCGGCAGCACCCGCGGCCGCACCCCGGCCTCGCGGAGCGCGGTCAGGACGCCGGCCGCGACCGCCCGGGACCGGCCACGCCCGGCGGCGGGGCTGACCAGGACGGCCGCGGTCGGCCGGCCGTCCACCGCGGGGGTCAGCGCGGGCCGCGGGGGGCGGGCCCGGGGACGGGCTCGTCGTCCAGCGCCGTCGGGGCGGTGTCCAGGTCGGAGGGCCGGGCGTCCAGCGGGGACGCCTCGTCGTCGTCCAGGTCGTGGAAGCTCTCGATCGCCTCGCGGCGGGCCCGGCGCTTGTCGACCACGCGGGCGATCTGGATGGCGAGCTCGAACAGCACGATCATCGGGCCGGCCATCAGCAGCATCGTGAACGGGTCCTGCGTCGGGGTGATGAACGCCGCGAACACGATGGTGAGGAAGAAGATCCACCGCCGGCTCTTGCTGAGCACGGCGTGGCTGAGCACGCCGACGGCGTTGAGCGCGACCGCGAACAGCGGCACCTCGAAGCTCACGCCGAAGGCGATGAGCAGCGACAGGACGAAGCCGATGTAGTCCTGCGCGGTCAGCGCGACGACGACGCCGTCGCCGGCGAGGCTGAGCAGCAGCCGCAGGCCGGCCGACAGGGAGATGTAGGCCAGCACCGCGCCGAGCAGGAACAGCAGCGTGGACACCGCCACGAAGGTGATGCCGTAGCGCTTCTCGGTGCGCTTGAGCCCGGGCGTGATGAACGCCCACAGCTGGTACAGCCAGACCGGGGCGGCCAGCACGGCACCGGCCAGGATGCTCACCTTGAGGCGGATGAACACACCGCCGAAGACGTCGGTGATCAGCAGGCCGCACCCGGTGTCGGGGTCGCCGAAGCGCAGGTGTGCGGGCAGGCCGCAGTAGGGCGCGCGGATGAACTCGCCCAGCCCGTGCTCGTACCACCAGAACGCGAAACCGGCGGCGATCAGCAGCGCGAGCAGCGACTTGCCGATCCGGTTGCGCAGCTCGGTGAGGTGCGCGATGAGCGACATCGTCGCCGCCGCGTCCCGCGGCGGCCGGCGCCGGCGGGTGCGTCGGGGGGCGGCCTCGCTCACCGTCGTCGTGCCGGGTCGGTCAGCGCGCGGAGTCGGCCGGGCCCGCGGACTGCGCGGCCCGCGCCCGGAGCGCGGCGGCCTGCGCCTCGGCGGCGCGCGCCTCGGCCTCGAGCTGGGCGGCGTGCGCCTCGGCGGCGGTCACGCCCTCCACGGTCGGCGGGGCGACGATCTCCCCGCGCAGCGGCGCCGACGTCTGCGCCGGCTCCTTGCCGCGGACGTCGGCCGAGCGGTCGTCGTCCTTCATGCCCTTCATCTCGCCCTTGAAGATCCGCAGCGAGCGGCCGAGGGAGCGCGAGGCGTCGGGCAGCTTCTTGTACCCGAAGAGCAGCAGGACGGCCAGGATGATCAGACCGATCTCCAGCGGGCCGAGGTTCATCGGGTCTCCTCCGTGGTGGGGGTGGCTGTCGGGGATGCTACGCCGCGGAGGCGCCCGGACCGGGCAGTGCGGCGGGGTTTGTCGGTCGTTCACCCGCCGCGGTGGCGGCGCGGGCCTGCAGCGCCTGCGCCGAGGCCAGCAGCGGCGCGACCTCGCGCTCGAGCGCCTGCGCCTCGCGGCCCAGCCGCTGCAGCGCGCCGAACAGGCCGTACCCGACGGCCGCGAGCACGACCAGGCACAGCACGGGCACGGCGATCCAGACGACCAGCAGCAGCACGGGCCGACCCTAGCCGCCGGTGCCGGGCGGCGTGCCGCCCTCGGCCGCGTAGCGCGCCAGCGCCGCCCGGGCGTCGGCGGCCACGGCCGCGGCCAGCTCGGCCGGCTCGTCCACCACCGCGCCGCCGCCGAGCGAGGCGACCAGGCGGCGGGCCCAGGCCGGGTCGGCGGTGCGCACGGAGACCGCCAGCCCGCCGGGCGGGTCCTCGACCTCGCGGACGTCCTCCACCGGGTAGTACTCGGCGACCCAGCGGGCGCTGCCGGCCAGCCGCAACCGGACCGGCGTGGCGTCCGGGCCGGGCCGGTACACGCCGCCCTCGACGTCGCGCTCGTGCGCCTCCGGCGGCGGTGCCGCCGGCTCGTCCAGGACGACGACGTCGTCGACCCGGTCCAGCCGGAACAACCGCACCCCCTCCGCGCGGCGGCACCAGGCCTCCAGGTAGCTGTGCCCGTCGACCAGCAGCAGCCGCATCGGGTCGACGGTGCGCTCGGTGCGCTCGTCGCGGGTGGGCACGTAGTAGTGCAGGTGCAGCGCGCGGCGCCGCTCCAGGCCGTCCCGGACGACGGCGAGCGCCTGCTCCCGGGCGTCCACCGAGAGGGCGACCGGGCTGACCCGCTCCCCCGCGTGCCCGGCCACCGCCGAGATCTTGGCCAGCGCCCGGCTCACCGCCTCCCGCTCGGCCAGGCCGGGGAGCTCCAGCAGCGCCCGCAGCGCGACGACGAGCGCCACCGCCTCGTCGGTGGTCAGCCGCAGCGGGCGGACCATCCCGGCGGTGAAGGTGACCCGCACCCGGTCGCCCTCGAAGGACAGGTCGATGAGGTCGCCGGGGCCGTAGCCGGGCAGCCCGCACATCCACAGCAGCTCGAGGTCGCGCCGCACCTGCCGCTCGGGGACGCCGAAGTCGCGCGCCGCCTCGGCCAGCGGGACGCCGTCGGGCCGCGCGGTCAGGTAGGGGACCAGCGACAGCAGTCGGGTCATCCGCTCGGTGGTGCCGGGCGCGGTCACGCGGCCCCCTCCCCCGGCGCCGCCAGGCGGGTCAGCCGCTCGACGACCGCGTCGCGGACCTCCCGCGGGGACTCGACGAGGACGTCGGCGCCGTAGGCGGCCAGCTCGTCGGCCAGCCGGCGGGTCTCGGTGGTGCGCAGCTGCAGGAGGTCGTCACCGTCGGCGGCGGGACCCAGCGGCACGGCGCGGCGGCGCAGCCCGATCGCGGTGCCCGGGCGCGCGCGGACGACGACGAGCTGCTCCTGGCCGCGGTCCTGCCGGGCGACGAGCGCGGCCAGGTCGAGGTCCGCCGGCGGCTCGAAGGCCCCCTCGGGGCCGGTGACGCGGGGCGCGCCGACGACGCGGGAGAGCCGGAACACCCGCGGGGCCTGCCGGTCGAGGTCGTGGCCGGCGAGGTACCAGCGGCCGTGCCAGGCGACCACGCCCCACGGCTGCACGCGGCGGCGGGCCGGGGCGCCCTCGTCGGGACGGCGGTAGTCGAACTCGACCAGCCGGCGGTCGCGGGCGGCGGCGTAGCAGGGCTCGAAGGCCGGCTCGTCGGAGTCCAGCCGCGGCCGCAGCGGCAGGGCCCGGCCGGGGTCGACGTCCACACCGGCGGCCTTGAGCTTCACCAGCGCGCTCTGCGCGGCGCCGGCCAGCTGCGCGGACTCCCACAGGCGCAGCGCCAGGCCGACCGCGGCGGCCTCCTCGCCGGTGAGGGTGAGCTCGGGCAGCTCGTAGTCGGCGCGGGCGATGCGGTAGCCGTCCTCGGTGTCGAAGGCGCTGGTGCGTCCGGTCTCCAGCGGGACGCCCATCTCCCGCAGGTCGGCCTTGTCCCGCTCGAACATCCGCTTGAACGCCTCGTCGGCGCGCTCGGTGCCGTCATCGGCCTCGTACCCGGGGACGGTGGCGCGGATCCGGGCGGCGGTGACGTACTGCCGGGTGCCCAGGAGGGCGATGACCAGGTTGACCAGTCGTTCCGCCCGTTTCGCCGCCACGCGTGCAGCCTAGGGCCCCGCGGCCGGGTGCGGCCCCGGTGCAGGGGGCCCGGGCCGAGCCTGCGAGGCCTGGGGGCACCGGGGTCCTTACGCTGCCTGCCGTGGGGGACGAGCAGACGACCATCAGCCGGATCCGCTGGCGGCGCGGCACGGTGACCGCCGTGGGCCGCTCCTGGCGCGACGCCCTGGAGCTGACCGTCGAGGTGCCGGGCGACGGCGCGGTGCGGGCGCTGGCGCACCCGTCGATCGTGGGCACCCCGGAGACCGGCGACGACGTGCTGCTGAACACGACCGCGTGGGCGCAGCGGCTGGGCACCGGCGGGTACGCGCTCGTGGTCGCCGTCCCCGACCGGCTGCCGCCGGACCCGGCCGGGTCCGGGCACCTGGTCAAGGCCCGGTACACGCCGCTGCAGGTGAGCGTGCAGGGCGTCGACGAGCAGGACACCGAGCACCACGCGGCGATCGCCGCGGCCGACGACGTCGACGGGATGCCGGTGGTCGTCGCCGACCTGCACTCGGCGCTGCCGGCGGTGCTCATCGGGATCCTGGCCACCGACCCCGACCTGAAGGTCGCGTACGTGATGACCGACGGCGGCGCGCTGCCGGCCGGCTTCTCCCGCACCCTGTCGGCGCTGCGCAGCTCGCTGGCCGGCGTGGTCACCGTCGGGCAGGCGTTCGGCGGCGACCTGGAGGCGGTCACCGTGCACACCGGGCTGCTGGCGGCCCGGCACGTGCTGGGCGCCGACGTGGCGATCGTCAGCCAGGGGCCGGGCAACCTGGGCACCGGGACGCCGTGGGGGTTCTCCGGGGTCGCCGCCGGCGAGGCCTGCAACGCGGTGGCGGTCCTGGGCGGTCAGGCCGTCGGGGCGCTGCGCATCTCCGACGCCGACCCCCGGCCGCGGCACCGCGGGGTCTCCCACCACTCGCTGACCGCGTTCGGCCGGGTGGCGCTGGGCGGGGTGACGCTGGTGGCGCCGCGCGGGCTGGGCTCGGAGCTGGGCCGCCAGGTCGAGGAGGACCTCGCCGGCCAGCCCGAGCGCAACCCCGTCGTCTGGATGGACGTCGACGGGCTGGAGGAGGCGCTGGGCCTGTCCCCCGTCCCGCTGTCGACCATGGGCCGCGGCTACGACGAGGAGCGGCCCTACTTCCTGGCCGCCGCCGCGGCGGGCCGCTACGCCGCCCTCCAGGTGCCGCTCCCGCCGGCCGCCGGGCCCGACGCGGCCTCGGCGGACTGACCGGACGGCGGCCGCCCTCCCGCGGGACCCGACGCCAGCCCGCGGGAGGGCCCTTGCCTCACATCGAGGCGATCAGCTTGTCGACCCGGTCGTCGACGGACTTGAACGGGTCCTTGCACAGCACGGTGCGCTGCGCCTGGTCGTTGAGCTTGAGGTGCACCCAGTCGACGGTGAAGTCGCGCCGCTTCTCCTGGGCCCGGCGGATGAACTCGCCGCGCAGCCGGGCTCGCGTCGTCTGCGGCGGCACGTTCTTGGCCTCGAACACGCGTGGCTCGTGGGCCACCCGCTCGACCTGCCCCTTGCGCTCGAGCAGGTAGTACAGGCCGCGCCGCCGGCTGATGTCGTGGTAGGCCAGGTCCATCTGCGCGATGCGCGGGTGCGACAGCGGGAGGTCGTTCTTCGCCCGGTATCGCTCGATCAGCTGGAACTTCGTGGCCCAGTCGATCTCCCGCTCGATGAGGGTCAGGTCGCCGCTGTCGACGGCCTTGAGGACGCGGCCCCACAGCTCGAGCATCTGCCGGTGCACCGGGCCGAAGCCCTCCCGGTCGGCGAAGTCCGTGGCCCGGGCGTGGTACTCGCTCTGGATCTCCAGCGCCGACATCTCCCGGCCGTTGGCCAGGCGGACCCGGCGGCGGCCGGTCATGTCGTGGCTGATCTCGCGGATGGCGCGGATCGGGTTCTCCAGCGCCATGTCCCGGATCGGGACGCCGGCCTCGATCATCCGCAGCACGAGGTCGGTGGCGGCCACCTTGAGCAGCGTCGTCGTCTCGTTCATGTTCGAGTCGCCGACGATCACGTGCAGCCGGCGGTAGCGCTCGGCGTCGGCGTGCGGCTCGTCGCGGGTGTTGATGATCGGCCGGGACCGGGTGGTGGCGCTGGAGACGCCCTCCCAGATGTGCTCGGCGCGCTGGCTGACGCAGTAGATGGCCCCGCGCGGGGTCTGCAGGACCTTGCCGGCGCCGACGACGATCTGCCGGCTCACGAGGAACGGGATCAGCACGTCGGCGAGGCGGCTGAACTCGCCCTGCCGGCCGACGAGGTAGTTCTCGTGGCAGCCGTAGCTGTTGCCGGCGGAGTCGGTGTTGTTCTTGAAGAGGTAGATGTCGCCGGTGACGCCCTCCTCGGCCAGCCGCTGCTCGGCGTCGACCAGCAGGCCCTCGAGGATCCGCTCGCCGGCCTTGTCGTGGACGACGAGCTCGCCCAGGTCGTCGCACTCGGCGGTGGCGTACTCGGGGTGGCTGCCGACGTCGAGGTAGAGGCGGGAGCCGTTGCGCAGGAAGACGTTGGAGCTGCGACCCCAGGACACCACGCGGCGGAACAGGTAGCGGGCGACCTCGTCCGGGGACAGCCGCCGCTGGCCCCGGAACGTGCACGTGACGCCGTACTCGGTCTCGATCCCGAAGATCCGTCGGTCCACGTCCCGAGACTAGGCGCCGGGGACGACATCGGCCGGTCCCGGCGCGGGGAGATGCGCGGGGACCGGCCGGGGGCTCAGACCGTGCCGTCGTCGGCGGGGTCGGCGCCGGCGGTGTCGGGTGCCGCCGGGTCGCCGAGACCGGCCGGGGTGCCCGGTGCTGGCGCGCTGGGGGCGTGCGCCGCCGTCGCCGGTTCCGCGGCCGGGGCGCCGGCGTCGCCGCCGAGCAGCGACGTGAGGGCGGCTCCGACGACCCGCCGGAACGCCCGCTTGGGGCGGCGCCGGTCGAGGACGGCGACCTCCAGCTGGCCGGCCGGGAGCAGCTCGTCGTCCCCGCCGTCCTGGTTCACCGCCGGGCTGACCGCGGACAGGGCGCGCACGCCCACGCCCAGCGCCTGGGCCAGCCCCATGCCCGGGGTGAAGTGCTCGCGCAGGTGGCCGGCGACGGCGTCGGCCTGGCCGCCCATGACGACGAAGTCGGCCTCGTCGACGATCGAGCCGTCGAAGGTGAGCCGGTACAGCTGGTCGGTCTCGGGACTGTCGCCGACCTCGGCCACGCAGAGCTCGACCTCGAAGGGCTTCATCTGCTCGGTGAAGACCGTGCCGAGGGTCTGCGCGTAGGCGTTGGCGATGACGCGGCCGGTCACGTCGCGGCGGTTGTAGGAGTAGCCGCGCACGTCGGCCAGCCGGACGCCGGCGACGCGCAGGCTCTCGAACTCCGAGTAGCGGCCGACGGCGGCGAAGCCGATCCGGTCGTAGAGCTCGCTCACCTTGTGCAGGGTCGCGCTGGGGTTCTCGGCGATGAACAGGACGCCGTCGGCGTAGGTGAGGACGGCGACGCTGCGGCCGCGGGAGATGCCCTTGCGGGCGTACTCCGAGCGGTCGCGCATCAGCTGCTCGGGCGAGGCGTAGTAGGGCATGGTCATGGCGGTCAGACCCCCCGGCCCGTGGCGTCGCGGTCGGCGGCCGACCGCTCGGTGACGATCGTGTCGGCGACGGCGGCGACCTCGTCGTCGGTCAGCCGGACCGCGCCCTCGGCGTCCACCCGGTAGACGATCGGGTACAGCCGCCGGACCGGGTCGGGGCCGCCGGTGGCCGAGTCGTCGTCGGCGGCGTCGTAGAGGGCCTCGACGACGGTGCGCGTCGCGGCGTCGGCCGACAGGTCCTGCCGCCAGGTCTTCTTCAGCGAGCTGCGGGCGAACAGCGAGCCCGACCCGACCGCGGCGTAGCCGCGCTCCTCATAGTTCCCGCCGGTGACGTCGTAGCTGAAGATCCGCCCCGGGGTGGCGCCCGGGGCGGCGTCGAGGTCGAATCCGGCGAACAGCGGGACGACGGCCAGCCCCTGCATCGCCGCGCCCAGGTTGCCGCGGATCATGCCGGCGAGCCGGTTGGCCTTTCCGTCGAGGGAGAGGGTCAGGCCCTCGATCTTCTCGTAGTGCTCGAGCTCGACCTGGTAGAGCCGCACCATCTCGATGGCGATGCCGGCGGCGCCGGCGATGCCGATGACCGACCACGAGTCGGCCGGGTAGACCTTCTCGATGTCGCGGCTGGAGATCAGGTTGCCCATGGTCGCGCGGCGGTCGCCGCCCATGAGCACGCCGCCGTCGTAGGTGACGGCGACGATGGTCGTCCCGTGCGGGGTGAGATCCCCGGCGGGCAGCTGCGGCAGGGGGCGGCGCCCGGGCAGCAGGTCGGGGGCGGTGGTGGCGAGGAAGTCGGTGAAGGACGAGCCCACGCGGTCCAGGTACGCGGCCGGGAACCCCGTCCGCTCGGTCGGCCACTGGCTCAACCCGTCCACCTCTCTCACACCCCCGGAGGGGCCGCCGTCCGCTGGTCCGCGCGCCGACCGGCGCGCGCGACCGACCCTACCGGCGGGCCGCCGGCGCGCATGGCGAGTGCCGTCGGACGCCGCCAGGTAGAGGCGGCCGTCGCGGACGGCGTGGGAATCGGGCCCGCGGCTCAGCGGTCGGCCGACCGGCCCATCGACGCGATGAGTGCCGCCACCCGCGCCCGGACGACGTCGTGCTGGCCACATCCCGCCGCGCGGCCACGGACCGTAGGGGCCCCTGCACGGGGTCGGTGCCCGACCGGCCGGGGCGGCGCCGGCTCACCGTGCCGCTCGACGTAGCGGGCGGCCTCGCGGAGCACTCGCGGGTCGTCGCGGAACTGACCCAGGCCGCCGTTGCAGTTGAAGCAGAGCAACTGCCGTACCCGGCCGGTCGCGTGGTCGTGGTCGACGTGCGCGGCAGGCGCTGCGCGACAGATCCCGCAGAGTCCGCCCTGCTCGGCCGCCATCGCGTCGGCCTCCGCGGCGGTGATCCCGTACCGCCGCTTCAGGTGGTAGGTCCGGGAGCCACCGACCTCGTCCTTCGACGCCTTCCCCCGCGCGTTGTGACAGGGCTTGCAGTACGAGTGGACGCCCGACCTGCTGGCTCGCGTGGCCGGGAAGTCGACCAACGGCTTGACGGTGCCGCAGTCCGGGCACCACTTGCTGCCCTCGGGGACGTCGACCCCACCGGATAGCGATGGCTCGGCGGACCCATCCGTCGAAGTCTCGACTCACGCACTCGCTGACGCGCATGGGTGCGGCAGTAGAACGCCAAGCCGTCCGCCCGCCGCCTGTCCCGGGTGAACTCGGCCAGCGGACGGACCTCGCCACAGTCGGGACAGTATTTCGCGGAATCCATTCTCGATGCCATTCCTACCGGAACAAGGGAATGGTCACTGGCCCCCTTTTTGCACATACGCCCGAACGAATTCCTCGGCATTCTCCTCGAGAACCTCGTCGATCTCGTCGAGGATGGAGTCGACGTCCTCCGTCAGTTCCTTCTGGCGCTCGGTGACGTCGGTGTCGACCGACGCCTCGACCTCCTCGGTCTCCTCGCGCGACCGCGTCGCCCGCTGCTGCCCGCCGGTGTCCCTCGTGGCCATGCCGACCTCCCGCACAGAGTCGAAGTGCCTGCTGGGGCGAACGCTACCCGCCTGCAGTGACATCCGAGCGGCTCGACGGGATCAGCCGCCGGTGATGGTGTCGACCAGTTCCCGCGCCGACGACGTCGACTCGAACAGGGCGCCGACGTGCTCGCGGGTGCCCCGCAGCGGCTCCATCGTCGGGATGCGCACCAGGCTGTCGCGCCCGACGTCGAACACCACCGAGTCCCACGACGCCGCGGCGACCTGCGCCGGGTACCGCCGCAGGCACTCGCCGCGGAAGAACGCCCGGGTGTCCGACGGCGGCGCGGTCATGGCGCGCTCCACCTCGTCGTCGGTGAGCAGCCGCTGCATCGACCCCCGGGCGACCAGCCGGTGGTACAGCCCCTTCTCCGGCCGGACGTCGCTGTACTGCAGGTCGACCAGCTTGAGCCGGGAGTCGCCCCAGGCCAGCCCGTCCCGGGAGCGGTACCCCTCCAGCAGCCGCAGCTTCGCCGGCCAGTCCAGCCGGTCGGCCAGCCGCATCGGGTCGTCGGCCAGCACCTCCAGCACCTCCGCCCAGCGGCGCAGCACGTCGGCGGTCTGCTCGTCGCCGTCGCCGCGCTGGTCGACGAAGCGCTGGGCCTGCTCCAGGTAGGCCTCCTGCACCTCGATCGCGGTCATCCGCTGCCCGGTGCGCAGGCGCACCCGGTGGGTGAGCGACGGGTCGTGGCTGATCGCCTGCAGCGCGGCCACCGGCTCCTCGATCGTCAGGTCGCGGGTCAGGGCCCGCGCCTCGATCATCGCCAGCACCAGCGACGTCGTCCCCACCTTCAGGTAGGTGGACAGCTCGGCGAGGTTCGCGTCGCCGATGATCACGTGCAGCCGGCGGTACTCGTCGGGATTGGCGTGCGGCTCGTCGCGGGTGTTGATGATGGGCCGCTTGAGCGTCGTCTCCAGGCCCACCTCGACCTCGAAGAAGTCGGCGCGCTGGGAGAGCTGGAACCCCTGCGTGCGCCCCTCGGCACCGATGCCGACCCGGCCGGACCCGGCGACCACCTGGCGCGTCACGAAGAACGGGATGAGCCCGCGGATGATGTCGACGAACGGCGTCCGGCGGTCCATCAGGTAGTTCTCGTGCGACCCGTACGAGGCGCCCTTGCCGTCGGTGTTGTTCTTGTACAGCTGGATCGCACTCGTGCCCGGCACCCGGGCGGCGCGGCGCGCCGCCTCCGCCATGACCCGCTCCCCCGCCTTGTCCCACAGCACGACGTCGCGCGGGTTGGTGACCTCGGGCGTCGAGTACTCCGGGTGCGCGTGGTCGACGTACAGCCGGGCGCCGTTGGTCAGGATGACGTTGGCCATCCCCGAGTCCTCGTCGAGGTCGTTGTGGTCCAGCGCCTGCGCCGGGGACAGGTCGAAGCCGCGCGCGTCGCGCAGCGGCGACTCCTCCTCGAAGTCCCAGCGGGCCCGCCGCGGCGTCGGGGCCTCGGCCACCGACCAGGCGTTGACCACCTGGCTGGACAGCGTCGTCGGGTTCGCCGACGGCTGGCCGGGCACCGAGATGCCGTACTCGACCTCGGTGCCCATGACCCGCCGCACGCTCATGGGGCCAACCCTAGGCCGGGGCGGTCGGCCCCCGGCGGCGGCGTCCGGGAGGGCGCCGGATGGCGACGACGGACCCGCCGCGCCGGCGGAGGACACCGCGCCGGCACCCCCGTCGGGGCGCCGGCGCGGCGGCGGTCGCTACAGGTACTGGCCGGTGTTGGTGGCCGTGTCGATGGCCCGGCCGGACTCGCTGCCCTTGCCGCTGATGAGCGTGCGGATGTACACGATCCGCTCGCCCTTCTTGCCCGAGATCCGCGCCCAGTCGTCGGGGTTGGTGGTGTTGGGCAGGTCCTCGTTCTCCTTGAACTCGTCCACGCACGCCTGCATGAGGTGCCCCACGCGCAGCCCGCCCGAGCCCGTCTCCAGCCGCTCCTTGATGGCCATCTTCTTGGCGCGGTCGACGATGTTCTGCAGCATCGCCCCGGAGTTGAAGTCCTTGAAGTACAGGACCTCCTTGTCGCCGTTGGCGTAGGTCACCTCGAGGAAGCGGTTCTCCTCGCTCTCGGTGTACATCCGCTCGACGGTCCGCTGGATCATCCCGGCGATGGTCGCCTCGCGGCTGCCGCCGTGCTCGGCCAGGTCGTCGCTGCTCAGCGGCAGCGACGGCGTCAGGTACTTGCTGAAGATGTCGCGGGCCGCCTCGGCGTCGGGCCGCTCGATCTTGATCTTCACGTCGAGCCGGCCGGGCCGCAGGATCGCCGGGTCGATCATGTCCTCGCGGTTGGAGGCGCCGATGACGATGACGTTCTCCAGGCCCTCCACGCCGTCGATCTCGCTGAGCAGCTGCGGGACGATCGTGCTCTCCACGTCGGAGGACACCCCCGACCCGCGGGTGCGGAAGATCGAGTCCATCTCGTCGAAGAACACGATGACCGGCGTGCCCTCGCTCGCCTTCTCCCGGGCGCGCTGGAACACCAGCCGGATGTGCCGCTCGGTCTCGCCGACGTACTTGTTGAGCAGCTCCGGGCCCTTGATGTTGAGGAAGTAGGACCGCCCGGAGCTCGACCCGACCTCGCCTCGGGACGCGGCGACCTTCTTGGCCAGCGAGTTCGCCACCGCCTTGGCGATCAGCGTCTTCCCGCAGCCGGGCGGCCCGTACAGCAGGATGCCCTTGGGCGGGCGCAGCTCGAACTCGCGGAACAGGTCGGCGTGCAGGAACGGCAGCTCGACGGCGTCGCGGATCTGCTCGATCTGCCGCGACAGGCCGCCGATGTCGCCGTAGTCGATGTCGGGGACCTCCTCGAGGACGAGCTCCTCGACCTCGCTCTTGGGGATCTTCTCGTAGGCGTACCCGGACCGGGGCTCCAGCAGCAGCGAGTCGCCGCTGCGCAGCGTCACCTCGGCCAGCGAGTCGGCGAGGAACACCACCCGCTCGTCGTCGGTGCGCCCGATCACCAGGGCCCGCCGGACCTCGCCGTCCACCGGCTCCAGCAGCTCCTTCAGGAGCACGATCTCGCCACCGCGCTCGAAGCCGCGCGCCTCGACGACGTTCATGGCCTCGTTGAGCATCAGCTCCTGGCCGTGCCGCAGCTCCTCCAGCGGCACCGTCGGGGAGACCGACACGCGCAGCTTGCGGCCGCCGGTGAAGACGTCGACCGTGCCGTCCTCGTGCGCGCCCAGGAACACCCCGTAACCCGACGGCGGCTGCCCGAGCCGCTCGACCTCCTCCTTCAGCGCGACCAGCTGCTCGCGGGCCTCGCGCAGCGTCCCGGCGAGCTTGTCGTTGCGCTCGGACAGGAAGGCCGCACGGCCCTCCGCCTCGGCGATCCGCTCCTCCAGGGCCCGCACGGTGCGCGGGCTCTCGGCCACCTTGCGACGCAGCAGACCGATCTCCTCCTCGAGGTAGGAGATCTGGCTGAGCAGCGCCGTCACGTCTCGTTCTCGCCGCGCTCGGAACTCATCGGGACCATTGCCGACACCCGGGCCCATCGCGCACCTCCGCACACCTCGGGGGAGCCAGGACGCAAATCTATACACGCGGGGGACGACGCCGCCGCCGCCTCGCACGACCGGTCCCGACGTGTTACCGGCGCCGTCCCGGCGCCCCTCGCGACCCCCGCGGGGCCCCGTCAGTACTTCTGCGCACGGCGCTGCCGGACGGGTGCGACGGTGCCGTCGGCGAGGCGGCGGGTGGTCACCAGGAACGCCGTGTGGGCCACCATCCGGTGCTCGGGGCGGACGGCGAGGCCGACGGAGTGCCACGGCCGCAGCAGCGACTCCCACGCGTGCGGCTCGGTCCACACCGCCTGCTCCCGCAGCGCCTCGACGTAGGTGGACAGCTGCGTCGTCGTCGCCACGTAGCCGACGAGGACGCCGCCGGGGCGCAGCGCCGCCGCGACCGTCGGGAGCACCGCCCACGGCTCGAGCATGTCCAGCACGACGCGGTCGACCACCTCGGCGGCCGGGTGGTCGGCGAGGTCGCCCAGGCGCAGCGACCAGTTGGCCGGCACCTCGCCGAAGAAGGCCCCGACGTTGGCGCGCGCCACGTCGGCGAAGTCCTCGCGCCGCTCGTAGCTGGTCACCGAGCCGCCGCTGCCGACGGCGCGCAGCAGCGAGCAGGTCAGGGCACCGGACCCGGCGCCGGCCTCCAGCACCCGCATCCCCGGGCCGACGTCGCCGAACCCGACGATCTGGGCGGCGTCCTTGGGATAGATGACCTGCGCCCCGCGCGGCATGGACAGCACGAAGTCGGCCAGCAACGGGCGCAGCGCCAGGTAGCCGGTGTTGGCCGTGGAGTGCACGACCGACCCCTCCGGCGCCCCGATCAGGTCGTCGTGGGCGATCGCGCCGCGGTGGGTGTGGAAGAGCTTGCCGGCCTCCAGCACCACGGTGTGGTGACGGCCCTTGGGGTCGGTGAGCTGCACGCGGTCGCCGACGGCGAAGGCCCCCTCCACGGGTCCGGCGGGCGGTGCGCCGGCGGCCTCCGGGGGAACGAGGTCGGCGCGGGGGTCTTCCTGCTGCGGGTCCACGGGCGACGAGCGTACGGAGCGGGCTGCCGCGGCCCGTCCGTCGGCAGGTGACCGGCCCGGCACCGGCGCGGGCACTCGGAACTGTCGGGGGGCCGACCTAGCCTCGACACCATGACGGCGCTCCACCCCGACCCGGTCTCCCCCGCCCCCCTGCAGGCGCCGGTCGTCCCCGAGGCGGCCGGGGCCGCGCCCGAGGCCGGGGCCGCGCCCGAGGCCGGGGCCGCGCCCGAGGCCCAGGCGCCCCGCCGGCCGTCGCTGTCGCCCAGCCGCGCGGCCGACTTCAAGACCTGCCCGCTGCTGTACCGCTTCCGCACCATCGACCGGCTGCCCGAGCGCAAGAGCCTGGCCGCGGTGCGCGGCACGCTGGTGCACGCCGTCCTGGAGCGGCTGTACGACCTCCCGGCGCCGGAGCGGACGCCGGCGGCGGCCCGGGAGCTGCTGGCCCCGGCGTGGGAGGAGCTGTCGGCGGACCCGGCCGTCACCGAGCTGTTCGACCAGCCCGCCGACGGGAGCCCCGCGCCGTCGCTGGAGTCGTGGCTGGCGTCGGCCGGGCAGCTGGTGGAGTCCTACTTCTCGCTGGAGGACCCGACCCGCATCCAGCCCGAGGGCCGGGAGCAGCTGGTCGAGGTGACGCTCCCCGACGGGCTGCTGCTGCGCGGCTTCGTCGACCGGCTCGACGTGGCGCGCAACGGCGCGCTGCGCGTCGTGGACTACAAGACCGGTTCGATGCCGCGCGAGGCCTTCGAGGGCAAGGCGCTGTTCCAGATGAAGTTCTACGCCCTGGTGCTGTGGCGCACCCGCGGCGTCGTGGCCAGCCAGCTCAAGCTGCTGTACCTGGGCAACGGCGACGCGCTGACCTATGCCCCGGACGAGGCCGAGCTGGTGCGCTTCGAGCGCACGCTGCAGGCGATCTGGGCGGCGATCGAGCGTGCCGTGGCCACGCAGGACTTCCGGCCCAACCGCACGCGGCTGTGCGACTGGTGCGACCACCAGGCGCTGTGCCCGTCCTTCGGGGGGACGCCGCCGCCGTTCCCGTCCGAGGCCGCCGCGGCGGCGGGCTGGGCCACGCTGCCGGTCGTCGACCGGGACTGACGTCCCCCGTGGGGCTCCCCGCCCGTCGGGCTGCTCAGCGCGGGTCGGCCGGTCGCCCTGCCCCCGCCGGCGCCCGGGCGGCGTCCACGCGGTCAGGGGCCGTGAGGTCAGGGGCCGTGAGCTCCAGCAGCGCGGCGAGGTCGTCGACCCCGACGCCGGCGAGGGTGTCGCGCAGCACCAGCCCCGGCTCGGGCTCGACGACCTGCATCGCGGGCACCCCCAGGACGGCGGCACCGGCGGCGAGTCCCGCCGCCACCCCCACCACCGAGTCCTCGACGACGACGCAGCGCCGCACCGGGACGCCCAGCGCCGCCGCGGCCTGCAGGTAGGGCGCCGGGTCGGGCTTGCGCGCCGGCACCTCGTCGCCGCAGACAGTCACGTCGAAGGGCGGCCGGCCGTCGAACGCCCCGGCGACCGCGGCGAGCACGAGGTCGGTCAGCCGGCGCGCCGTCGTCGTCACCAGCGCGGTCGGCACCCGCGCGGCACGCACGGCCACCAGCAGCTCCCGCGCCCCCGGGCGCCAGCGCACGCCCCCGGCCAGCAGCGCCGCGACGCGGTCCTCCACCCGCCGGGCGTCCACGTCGGGGGTCCGCTCCTCCACCGGCACGCCGAGGTCGGTGTAGAGCACCTCCAGCGCACGGGCCATGCTCTGCCCGACCGCCGCCGCCCGGGCCGCCGCGCTGAGCCGCCCGCCCCGCTCCCGGGCAAGGCCGAACAGCGCCTCGCCCCAGTACTCCTCGGTCTCCACGAGCGTGCCGTCCATGTCGAACAGCACCGCGGCCGGCAGCCCGGCCCGGGTCGAGGGGGTCACCGGCTGCTCCGCGCGCACATCCACCCCAGGGTACGGGGCGACCGGGACCCTCCGGCGACGCCGGCCGGCTCCGGATCCAGCCGCCGAGCCCGGAGCCGGACCGGTCCGGGGGCTACTCGTCGTCGGTGCGGTAGCCCAGGTTGGGCGACAGCCAGCGCTCCGCCTCGGCCCGGGTCCAGCCCTTGCGGCGGGCGTAGTCCTCCACCTGGTCACGCCCGAGTCGGCCGAGCACGAAGTACCGCGACTCGGGGTGGGAGAGGTAGAGCCCGCTGACCGCGGCCCCCGGCCACATCGCCATGCTCTCGGTGAGCGTGATCCCGGTGGCGGTCTCGACGTCGAGCAGCTCCCAGATGGTGCGCTTCTCGGTGTGCTCGGGGCAGGCCGGGTAGCCCGGCGCGGGCCGGATCCCCCGGTACTGCTCGGCGATGAGCTGCCCGTTGTCCAGGTGCTCGTCGGCGGCGTAGCCCCAGAACTCGCGGCGGACCCGCTCGTGCAGCCGCTCGGCGAAGGCCTCGGCGAGCCGGTCGGCCAGCGACTCCAGCAGGATCGCGCTGTAGTCGTCGTGGTCGGCCTTGAACGCCTGCACCCGCTCGGCGGCACCGATGCCGGCGGTGACGGCGAAGGCACCGACGTAGTCGCGCAGGCCGGTCTCGCGCGGCGCGACGAAGTCGGCCAGCGACTTGCGCGGGGCACCGTCGCGGCCCTCGGTCTGCTGGCGCAGCTGGTGCAGGGTCGTGCGCACCCGGGTGCGGGTCTCGTCGGTGTAGACCTCGACGTCCTCGCCGCCGACCCGGTTGGCGGGGAACAGGCCGAACACGCCGTTGGCGCGCAGCCACCCCTCCTCGACCACCTGGTCGAGCATCGCCTGCGCGTCGGCGAACAGCTTGCGCGCGGCCTCGCCGGAGGCCGGGTTGTGCAGGATGTCGGGGAACCGGCCGCGCATCTCCCAGGCGGAGAAGAACGGCTGCCAGTCGATGTACTCGCGCAGCTCGGCCAGCGGGTAGTCGGCGAGCGTCCGCACGAACTGCGTCGCGTGGGCGTGGGCGTGGTCGCAGCCGGCACCGGAGCACACGTCGCGGGCCTGCTGCAGCAGCATCCGCGGCCGCGGCGGCGTGTAGCCCGCCCACTCCAGCTGCGGCGCGGCGGCCCGCGCCGCCTCCAGGGGCAGCAGCGTGCGGGTGTCCTGGCGGGCCGCGTGCCGCTCGCGCAGCTGCGCGTACTCGGCCTCGACGCCGGCCAGCAGGACCGGGCGCTGCTCGTCCGACAGCAGCGCCGCCACCACGGGCACCGACCGGGAGGCGTCCTTCACCCACAGCACCGGCCCGTGGTAGGCCGGGGCCACCTTGACGGCGGTGTGCGCGCGGGACGTCGTCGCCCCGCCGATGAGCAGCGGGATGTCGAAGCCCTGGCGCTCCATCTCGGTCGCCAGGGTCACCATCTCGTCCAGCGACGGCGTGATCAGCCCGGACAGCCCGATCACGTCGGCGCCCTCGGCCTTGGCGGCGTCCAGGATCTTCTGGCCCGGGACCATCACGCCCAGGTCGACGACGTCGTAGTTGTTGCACTGCAGCACGACGCCGACGATGTTCTTGCCGATGTCGTGGACGTCGCCCTTCACGGTGGCCATGACGACCGTGCCGTTGCTGCGCTCGGCGTCCCCGGGCTGCTTCTCCGCCTCGATGAACGGGATCAGGTAGGCGACGGCCTTCTTCATCACCCGGGCGGACTTGACCACCTGCGGCAG
Source organism: Blastococcus sp. SYSU D00695 (assembly GCF_054050555.1). Taxonomy (NCBI): domain Bacteria; kingdom Bacillati; phylum Actinomycetota; class Actinomycetes; order Geodermatophilales; family Geodermatophilaceae; genus Blastococcus; species Blastococcus sp. SYSU D00695. The sequence continues at coordinate 86,162 of NZ_JBJGZP010000012.1, forward strand.
GAACATCTTCCCGGCCCCGAACAGGTCGCCGACCACGTTCATCCCGCCCATGAGCGGGCCCTCGATCACCTCGATCGGCCGGCCGCCGCGCGCGGCGATCTCGGCGCGGAGCTCCTCGGTGTCGGCCTCGACGTGCTCGTCGATGCCCTTGACCAGCGCGTGGGTGATCCGCTCGGCCACCGGCAGGGAGCGCCACTCCTCCACGGCCGCGGCCACGGCCTCGCCGCTGTCGGCGTAGTCCCCGGCGATCTCCAGCAGACGCTCGGTGGCGTCCGGGCGGCGGGCGAGGACGACGTCCTCGATCCGCTCGCGCAGCTGCTCGGGGACCTCGTCGTACACCTCCAGCGCACCGGCGTTGACGATGCCCATGTCCATGCCGGCGGCGATGGCGTGGAACAGGAAGACGGCGTGGATGGCCTCGCGCACGCGGTTGTTGCCGCGGAAGGAGAACGAGACGTTGGAGACGCCGCCGGAGACCAGCGCCCCGGGCAGGTTCTCCTTGATCCAGCGGGTGGCCTCGATGAAGTCCAGCCCGTAGCGGGCGTGCTCCTCGATGCCGGTGGCCACCGCGAAGACGTTCGGGTCGAAGATGACGTCCTCGGCCGGGAAGCCGACCTGCCCGACCAGGATGTCGTAGGCGCGCCGGCAGATCTCCTGGCGCCGCGGCAGGCTGTCGGCCTGCCCCTCCTCGTCGAAGGCCATGACGACGACGGCGGCCCCGTGCTTGCGGCACAGCCGGGCCTGGGCGACGAACTCCTCCTCGCCGTTCTTCAGCGAGATCGAGTTGACGATCGACTTGCCCTGCACGCACTTGAGGCCGGCCTCGATGACCTCCCACTTGGAGGAGTCGACCATCACCGGCACGCGGCAGATGTCGGGCTCGGCGGCGACCAGCTTGAGGAAGCGGTCCATGGCCGCGACCCCGTCGATCATCCCCTCGTCCATGTTCACGTCGATGACCTGCGCACCGGCCTCGACCTGCTGGCGGGCCACGGTCAGCGCGGCGCCGTAGTCGCCGTCGCGGATCAGCCGGCGGAAGCGGGCCGAGCCGGTGATGTTGGTGCGCTCGCCGACGTTGACGAACAGCGAGTCCTCGTCGACGGTCAGCGGCTCCAGCCCGGACAGGCGCAGCGCCGGCCGGTTCTGCGCCGGGGTGCGCGGCGGGGCGCCGTCCACCGCGGCGGCGATGGCGGCGGTGTGCTGCGGCGTGGTGCCGCAGCAGCCGCCGACGACGTTGACCAGGCCGGCGGCGGCGAACTCGGCGAGCACGCCGGCGGTGTCGGCCGGGGCCTCGTCGTACTCGCCGAAGGCGTTGGGCAGGCCCGCGTTGGGGTAGCAGGAGACGAACGTGTCGGCCAGCCGCGCCAGCTCGGCCAGGTAGGGGCGCATCTCCTTCGCGCCGAGGGCGCAGTTGAGCCCGACGGCCAGCGGGCGGGCGTGCCGCACCGAGTGCCAGAACGCCTCGGTGACCTGGCCGGACAGGGTGCGGCCGGAGGCGTCGGTGATGGTGCCGGAGATCATCACCGGCCAGCGGCGGCCGCGCTGCTCGAACAGCGTCTCCAGCGCGTAGATCGCGGCCTTGGCGTTCAGCGTGTCGAAGACGGTCTCGACCAGCAGGACGTCGGCGCCGCCGTCCACCAGGCCGTCCGCCTGGGTCAGATAGGCCTCGGCCAGCTCGTCGAAGGTGACGTTGCGGGCGCCGGGGTCGTTGACGTCGGGCGAGATCGACGCGGTGCGGCTGGCCGGGCCCAGCGCCCCGGCGACGTACCGCGGCCGGTCCGGCGTGCGCGCCGTCGCGGCGTCGGCCTCGCGGCGGGCCAGCCGGGTGGCCTCGAGGTTGAGCTCGTAGGCCAGGTCGCTCATCCCGTAGTCGCGCAGCGAGACGGCGTTGGCGTTGAACGTGTTGGTCTCGATGACGTCGGCGCCGGCGTCGAGGTACTCGCGGTGGATGCCGGCGATGACCTGCGGCTGGGTGAGCACCAGCAGGTCGTTGTTGCCCTGCAGGTCGCTGGGCCAGTCGGCGAAGCGCTCGCCGCGGTAGCCGGCCTCGTCGGGGCGGTCGCGCTGGATGGCGGTGCCCATGGCGCCGTCGAGGACCAGGATCCGCTCGCGCATGAGGGCGGTCAGCTCCGCCGTGGCGTCCGGGCGCAGATCCGGGGTGTCGGGCACGGCGTCCATGGTCGCATCCGGGGGCAACCAGGATCGCGGGGAGCGCGTCCGGCGCCGCCGGCGGCGCGCGCCGCCCGGACGGGGGTCCCCGGGTCGGGCGGCGTGCCGCGCGCGCGGAGCGGCACGGGCGCCGTACCGACGTAGGCTTCCAGGGGTGATCGACCCGAAGTCGTCCGAGGACCTGCCCCAGCTCACCGACCCCGTGGCGGTGGTGGCCTTCGAGGGCTGGAACGACGCCGGCGACGCCGCGACCGGCGCGCTGGAACACCTCGAGCTGATCTGGGACGCCTCCCCGCTGGCCGCGCTCGACCCCGAGGACTACTACGACTTCCAGGTCAACCGTCCCTCGATCTCGCTGGTGGGCGGGGTGAGCCGGCGCATCGAGTGGCCGACTACCCGCGTGTCGTCGGCGCGGCCGCCGGGTTCGGCCCGCGACGTCGTGCTGATCCGCGGCATCGAGCCCAACATGCGCTGGCGCAGCTTCTGCGACGAGCTGATCGAGCTGTGCCAGGAGCTCGGGGTGCGCACCGTCGTCGCCCTGGGCGCCCTGCTCGCCGACACGCCGCACACCCGGCCGGTGCCGGTGACGGGGTCCGCGTACGACAGCGAGTCCGCCGAGCGGTGGGGCCTGGAAACCTCCCGCTACGAGGGCCCCACGGGCATCCTCGGCGTCTTCCAGGACGCCTGCGTGCAGGCCGGCCTGCCGGCGATCAGCTTCTGGGCGGCCGTGCCGCACTACGTGTCGCAGCCGCCCTCGCCGCGGGCCACCGTCGCGCTGCTGCAGCGGGTCGAGGAGGTGCTGGAGGTGGCCGTCCCCCTGGGGGCGCTCCCCCAGCAGGCCGAGGAGTGGGTCAAGACCGTCGACGAGATGGCGCAGGAGGACGACGAGGTCGTCGAGTACGTGCGCTCGCTGGAGGAGCGGGCCACCGAGGTCGACCTGTCGCAGGCCAGCGGTGACTCGATCGCCCGCGAGTTCGAGCGGTACCTGCGCCGCCGCGGCGGCACCTCCCCCACCTGACACCCGCTCCCCTCCCCTGCGTGCCTCCCCGCCGCGCCTCCCCTTCCTCCGCGCCTCCCTCCCCTACGCGCCTCCGCGCCTCCCCTCCGCGCCGAGATCGGCGATCTCGGCACCATCAGCGCCTCATGCCGCCGAGATCGCCGATCTCGGCGCGGAGGAGCGGGGCGGGAGGAGCGGGGCGGGAGGAACGGGGCGGGAGGAGCGGGCGGGATCGGGCAGGGTGGGTGCATGGAGCCGCGCCTGGACCTGCTGACCGTCGCCGTCCCCGACCTGGACGTCGCCCGCCGCTTCTACGTCGACGGGCTGGGCTGGACCCCCGCGCTCGACGTGCCGGGCGAGGTGCTGTTCGTCCAGGTGAACGCCGGCCTGCTGCTGGCGCTGTTCGGCGCCGCGGACCTCGCCGCGGACATGGGCGTGCCCGCCGGGGACGTCGTCGTGGGCGGGGGCTTCACCCTGGCGCACAACGTCGACGGCCCCGACGAGGTGCGGCGGGTGGTCGCCGCCGCCGAGGCCGCCGGTGCGCGGGTGGTCAAGCCGCCGCAGCCCGCGGCCTTCGGCGGCTTCCACGCCTACCTCACGGATCCGTCGGGCATCCGCTGGGAGGTCGCGCACAACCCGGGCTGGCGGGTGGACGCCGACGGCACCGTGCACATCGCCGCCGTCGAGGCCTGACGTGCCCGTGGACGGCGAGACGCTGGACCGGGTGCGCCGGCTGCTGGCCGGGCGCGCGGACGTGGAGGAGAAGCGGATGGTCGGCGGCCGCTCGTTCGGCACCGACGGCCGGCTGGCCTGCGGGGTCAACGCCGGTGGCCTGGTGGTCCGGGTGGGCCGGGACGGGGCCGCCGCCGCGCTGGCCGAGCCGCACGTCCGGCCGCTGGAGATGGGCGGGCGGACTGCGGACGGCTTCGTCGTCGTCGCACCCGCGGGCTACCCCGACGACGCGGCGCTGCTGCGCTGGGTCGAGGTGGGCTTCGCCGCGGCCGCCCGCGCCTGACCGGTCAGCCGGCGGGCAGCAGCGGCCGCATGCGGGCGGTGGCGTCGCCGCCGAACAGCCGGTCGTGGGTGGTGAGGGCGAACCGGTCGGTCATGCCCGAGACGTGGTCGACGACCTGGGTGGTCAGGTCGGCGGCGTCGTCGCGGTAGGTGGGCGGGATGAGCTCGGGATGGGCCAGGTGGTGGTCGACCAGCCGGCGGATCACGTCGATCGCCAGCTGCTTCTGCCCGGCGGCGGTGTCGGAGGAGTAGACGCGCTCGAACATGAACGCGCGCAGCTCGTGCATCGCCTCCAGCGGCTCGGCCGCCATGACGACGTGGCCGCCGTCGGCCAGCGACCCGGCGACGACGGCGTCGATCATCGCCCCGACCATCGCGCTGCCCGGCTCGCCGAAGACGGCCCGGGCGCGGGCGGGCAGGTCCCCCGGGCGCAGCACCCCGGCCCGGACGGCGTCCAGGGCGTCGTGGGACAGGTAGCCGATGCGGTCGGCGTAGCGCACGCACTCGGCCTCGCGGGTGTCCGGCGGCGGGTCGATCTTCCAGCTGTGCGCGCGGATGCCGTCGCGGACCTCCCAGGTCAGGTTGAGGTCCTCCAGCACCTCGACGATCCGCACGCCCTGCGCCGCGTGGTGCCACCCGCCGGGGACGTAGGGCTCCAGCGCGTCCTCGCCGATGTGCCCGAACGGCGAGTGGCCCAGGTCGTGGCCGAGCGCGATCGCCTCCGCGAGGGTCTCGTTCAGCCCCAGCGCCCGGGCGAGCGCCCGCGCGACCTGGTCGACCTGCAGCGTGTGGGTGAGCCGGGTGACGAAGTGGTCGCCGTCGGGGTGCAGGAACACCTGCGTCTTGTGCTTGAGCCGGCGGAAGGCCTTGGCGTGCAGGATCCGGTCCCGGTCGCGCTCGAAGGCGGTGCGCAGCGCGTCCTCCGGCTCCGGCCGCGCCCGGCCGCGGGTGGCGGCCGAGCGCGTGGCGGCGGCGGCCAGCTGCGCCTCCCCGGCCTCGCGGGCGGCGCGGTCGATGAGCCGGAAGCCCCCCATCAGCCCGCCTGCGCGGCGGGGGTCCCGGGGCAGCCGTCGAGCGCGATGCCCAGCAGCGCGTCGACCGCGTCGCCGACGACGGCCGGGGCGTTCTCCTCCAGGGCGGGGTGGTCGCCGGCGGCGAGGGTGCGGGCGGCCCAGTCGTCGACGACGGCGATGGCGCCGGGGGTGTCCAGGTCGTCGGACAGCCGCTCCCGCAGCGCGGTGAGCACCGGCGCGGCCGCGGCGCCCACGGTCCGTGACACCGCCGCGCGCCAGGTGGCCAGCCGCTGCTGCGCGTCGGTGAGCAGCTGCGGCGTCCAGGCGCGGTCGGTGCGGTAGTGACCGGACAGCAGCGCCAGGCGGATGGCCATCGGGTCCACGCCCTCGCCGCGCAGCTTCGAGACGAACACCAGGTTGCCGCGGCTCTTGCTCATCTTCTCGCCGTCCAGGCCGATCATCGCCGCGTGCACGTAGGCCCGGGCGAACGGCTTGGTCGCCGTCAGCGCCTCGGCGTGGACGGCGGAGAACTCGTGGTGCGGGAAGACCAGGTCGCTGCCGCCGCCCTGCACGTCGAAGCCCATGCCGATCGTCTCCAGCGCGATGGTCGCGCACTCGACGTGCCAGCCGGGGCGCCCGGCGGTGCCGCGGGGGCCGGGCCACGAGGGCTCCCCGGGCCGCTCCCCCCGCCACAGCAGCGGGTCCAGCCGGTTGCGCTTGCCGGCCCGGTCGGGGTCCCCGCCGCGCTCGGCGAAGAACCGCAGCATCGTCGCCTCGTCGTAGCGGGACTCGCCGCCGAAGCCGGGGGCCTGCGCGACGTCGTGGTAGACGTCGCCGGTCCCGTCGTCGACCACGTAGGCCAGGCCCTCGTCCAGCAGCGACTCGACGTGCGCCACGATCCGCGGGATCGACTCGACCGCGCCCACGTAGTCGTCCGGCGGCAGCACCCGCAGCGCGGTCATGTCCTCACGGAACAGCGCCGTCTCCCGCATGGCGAGCACGACCCAGTCCTCGCCGTCGCGCTCGGCGCGCTCCAGCAGCGGGTCGTCGATGTCGGTCACGTTCTGCACGTAGTGGACGGCGTGGCCGGCGTCCCGCCAGAGGCGGTTGACCAGGTCGAACGCCAGGTAGGTGGCCGCGTGCCCGAGGTGGGTGGCGTCGTAGGGCGTGATGCCGCAGACGTACATCCGGGCGACGCGGTCGGGCTCGGTGGCCACGACCTCGCCGCGCGCGGTGTCGTGCAGCTTCAGCGCGGGACCGGTGCCCGGCAGGGTCGGCAGGAGCGGGGCGGGCCAGGAGAGCACGGCACGAGCGTAGAGGCGCCCACCGACGTCCCCGCCGGGTCGTCCCCCCGGCGGGTCAGCCCGCGAGCAGCCGGGCGAGGCGGGTCAGGGCCATCCGCCAGCCCTCCTCGTTCTGCTCGGGCGGCACGCCGTCGGGCACCCCCTCGTGGACGGCGGTCAGCGCGGTGCCCCCGCCGGCGTCGCGGAGCTCGATCGTCGTGGTCATCTCGCCGGCCAGCGCGGGGTCGGGAGTCTCGAACGCGTCGACCTCCACCACGAGCTCGCCGGGGACCAGGCGGGTGAACCGGGCGCGGTAGCTGTCGGTGTGCCCACCGCTCTTGCCGGGCGTGGCGGGGTCGTCGTAGGTCAGCGAGACCCGGAACCCGCCGCCGTCGAGCGGCTCGACCGCGCTGGTCATCCCCTCGGGGAAGCGCCAGGCGGCGATCAGGTGCGGGTCGGTGAGGGCGCGGTACACCGCGTCGCGGGGCGCGGCGAGGGTGGCGGTTACCCGGGTGGTGCTCACGGCCAGGTGGTCGCGTGCTTCTCGAAGGCCTCGCCGGTCTGGATGCCGACCACGCAGAACACCAGCCCGGCGGGATCGGTCATCTGCCAGAACGAGCCCATGTCCCTCAGCCGGCGGGCACCCAGGGCCTCGAGGCGGGCGACCTCGGCGGGGATGTCGTCGGTCTCGACGTCCACGTGCCAGCGCGGCGGTGTCCCCTCCCCCGTCCGCTGCACCTCGACGTGGAACCCGTCGCCGAAGACGCCGAGGGAGTTCCAGTCGTCGTCGGAGGCGTCGGGTTCGACCGGGTGGCCGGTGGCGGCCGACCAGAAGTCCAGCCCGGCGACGTGGTGCTCCGGCGGGAGGTCCAGCAGCAGGATCGCCAGTCGCGACCGGTGGGGCATGGCGCGACGCTAGCGCTCCCCGGTCCTCCCCCGCCCTCCCGCGGCCCGCCCTGGGCCCGACCGCCGAGATCGGCGATCTCGGCGGCATCAGCCGCTGATGGTGCCGAGATCGCCGATCTCGGCGGGGAGAAGCGGGCTGCAGAGGGGCTCAGCGAGGAGCGGGAGTCAGAAGGGCGGCCAGGGCAGCGCGGGCCACTCGCCGGAGGGCTCGGGGTGCAGCTGGGTGCGCAGCAGCTCGGCGACGCGCTGCTGGGTGGCGCGGACCTCGCGGCGGGTGAGGTGGTCGTGCAGCCGCTCGCCGAGGTCGCCGCGCAGGTCGTCGGCCAGCCGCTCCAGCACCTCCAGCGCCGCCACCGGCAGCGGCTTGCCCGCCCAGCGCCACAGCAGGGTGCGCAGCTTCGGGTCCGGGGAGAAGCAGATGCCGTGGTCGACGCCGTACACGTGGCCGGCGGCGGTGGGGATGATGTGCCCGCCCTTGCGGTCGGCGTTGTTGACCACCGCGTCGAAGACCGCCATCCGGCGCAGTCCCGGGTGGTCGGTGCGGACGAAGGCCGCCAGGTCGACCGACTCGTCGCCGTCGACCCACAGCTGCACCATCCCGGGCCCGAACGGGCCCTCGCGCAGCACGGTCGGCGGGACGACGTCCCACCCGGTGGCCTCCGAGACCAGCGCCGCGGCCACCTCCCGGCCGGCCAGGGTGCCGTCAGGGAAGTCCCACAGCGGGCGCTCGCCGGCCACGGGCTTGTAGACGCACTCGGCGGTCAGCGCACCGGCGCGGATGGTGCCGAACAGCGTGACGTTGGAGGCGTCGAGCATGCGGCCCTCGACGTCGATCTCCCCGTCGAGGAGCAGGCGGCGCGCCTCGGTGGTGTCGCCGGGGGCGCGCAGGTCCGGGTCGGCGCCGGCGGACTGCTCGCTCACCGGGCGCTCCGCGGGGGTCGGCGCCGGCTCAGCGCCGGTAGCCGTTCTGCCGGGGGCAGACGTGCCCGGTCGGGTCCAGGGGCAGGGAGCACAGCGGGCACGCGGGCCGGCCGGCGGCGATGACGCGCCGCGCGCGGGCGACGAAGGCGCGGGCGGCGCCGGGGCTGATCGTGACGCGCAGCGCGTCGGGCCCCTCGTCGCTGTCGGAGAGGATCACGTCCTCCTCGATCGGCTCCTCCCCCGCGGCGACGGCCTCGACGACGACGGCCTGGGTCTGGGCGTCCCACGCCAGGCCCATCGCGGCGACCCGGAACTCCTCGTCGACCGGCGCGGTCAGCGGGTCCAGGTCGTCGACGTCGGCGTCGGGCGGGACGACGGCGCCGGGGCGGCCGGCGACCTCGTCGAGCAGCTCGGCCATCCGGTCGGCGAGCACCTGCACCTGGCTCTTCTCGAGCGCGACGCTGACCACGCGGCCGGCGTCGTCGGACGCCTGCAGGTAGAAGGTGCGGTCGCCGGGCTGGCCGACGGTGCCCGCGACGAAGCGGGCCGGGCGCTCGAAGAGGTGGACCTGGCGCGGCACGTGCCCAGGTTACGCGGGCCACACGCGCCGCCGCGGCAGGCGGCCGGACGGACGGCCCAGGTCAGACGGTCGCGCCGGCCCCGCCGCCGACGACCGCGTCCGAGGCGGCCTTCCGCCGGCGGCCCCGCCTCTTCGGCGGGACGAGTGCCGAGACGTCGCCCCCGACGTCGTTGACCCGCAGCACGAACGGCCGGGTCTCGGTGTAGCTCACCACCGAGATCGAGGCGGGGTCGACGACGATCCGCTGGAACTGGTCCAGGTGCAGGCCCAGGGCGTCGGCGAGCACGGCCTTGATGACGTCGCCGTGCGAGCAGGCCAGCCAGACCGCGTCGGGGCCGAGCCGGGCGTTCCAGTCGCGGACGGCGGCGACCGCGCGGGCCTGGGTCTGGGCGAGGCCCTCCCCCTCCGGCCCGGGGAACACCGCGGCGGACGGGTGGGCCTGCACGACCTTCCACAGGGGCTCGCGGGTCAGCTCCTTGAGCGGCCGGCCCGTCCAGTCGCCGTAGCGGGCCTCGCCCAGCCGGTCGTCGGTCTGCAGCGGCAGGTCGCGCCCGGCGAGGACGGCGCCGGCGGTGGCCAGGCACCGGTCCAGCGGGCTGCTGACCACCGCGGCGAGCGGCACCGCGGCCAGCCGCTGACCGACGGCGGCGGCCTGCGCCTGCCCGGTCTCGTCGAGCTGCACGCCGGGACTCCAGCCGGCCAGGACGCCGCCGGTGTTGGCCGTCGTCCGGCCGTGCCGCAGCAGGATGACGGTGGTCACGCCGGGAGCCTAGGGGGCGTCTCCGGCGCCCTCCCCCACCCGATCCCGGCGGGGAGGGTCAGGGCGCCGTCTCGGGCGGCAACGGGTCGAGCACCCCGGCGCCGACCAGCGCGAGCAGCAGCAGCCCCAGGACGACGCGGTAGACCACGAACGGCGTGAAGCTGCCGCGGTCGAGGTAGCGCAGCAGCCAGGCGATGACGGCGAAGCCGACGGCGAAGGAGATCACCGTGGCCAGCGCCGTCGGCCCCCACTCGATCGGCGCGCCCTCGGTGTCGCCCGCGAGCGCCTCGTACGTCTGGAACAGGCCGGACCCGAGCACCGCCGGGATGGCCAGCAGGAAGGAGTAGCGGGCCGCCGCGGCGCGGGTGAAGCCGAGGAAGAGGCCGGCGGTGATGGTGCCGCCGGACCGGGAGACCCCCGGGACCAACGCCATGGCCTGTGCGAGGCCGAACACCAGGCCCGACCGGACGGTCAGGTCGCGCAGCTCCAGCCGCTTGCGGCCCACGCGGTCGGCCCAGAACAGCACGAGCGAGAACGCGACCAGCGAGATCGCCACGATGCGCAGGTCGCGCAGGGTGGTCTCGATGTCGTCCTGGAACAGCAGGCCGAGGACGACGATCGGGATGCTGCCGACGATGATCAGCCAGCCCATCCGGGCGTCGGGGTCCCCGCGCAGCTCGCGCCGGGACAGCGACAGCACCCACTGCCGCACGATCCGCCAGATGTCGTTGCGGAAGTACAGCAGGACGGCCAGCTCGGTGCCGATCTGGATGATCGCGGTGAACGCCGCGCCGGGGTCGTCCCAGCCGAAGGCCTCCCCCACCACGCGCAGGTGGGCGCTGGAGGACACCGGGATGAACTCGGTCAGCCCCTGCACCAGGCCCAGGACGACGGCCTCGAACCAGCCCATCGCCGCTCAGCCCCCGACCGCGGGAGTCGCTGGGGACCGGTCTCCGGGCTGCATCCACGCCGCTGGCACGGGGCGTCAGAGTAGGCGGCGGAGCTGGGGCCGCAGGGGTGGCCGCCCGGCGCGCCGTCCCCAGCGGGCCCGCGCGCCCGGGTTCCGGCCCACCACGCCGGTAGGTTGGCCCCTCGTGGAACAACGGGCTCTCGGCCGCAGTGGCCTGGTCGTCTCCCGGCTGGCTCTCGGCACCATGACGTGGGGCCAGGACACCGATGAGGACGAGGCCGCCATGCAGCTCACGGCCTTCGTCGACGCCGGCGGCACGCTCGTCGACACCGCCGACGTCTACTGCGACGGCGAGAGCGAGCGCACGCTGGGCCGGCTGCTGTCCGACGTCGTGTCGCGCACGGACGTGCTGGTCGCGACCAAGGCGGTGGGCCGCACCGGGCCCGGTCCGATGGGCCGCGGCGCCTCCCGCGGGCACCTGCTGGCCGCGCTGGACGCGTCGCTGGACCGGCTGGGCCTGGACCACGTCGACCTGTGGCAGCTGCACGCCTGGGACGAGCACACCCCGCTCGAGGAGACCCTCGCCGCCTGCGACACCGCGGTGAGCTCGGGGCGCACCCGCTACGTCGGCGTCAGCAACTTCACCGGCTGGCAGACCGCGCAGGCCGCCACCTGGCAGCGGGCCTGGCCCGGCCGCGTGCCGCTGGTGAGCACCCAGGTCGAGTACTCGCTGCTGCAGCGCGGCGTGGAGCGCGAGGTGGTGCCCGCGGCGGAGGCGCTGGGCCTGGGCGTGCTGGCCTGGTCCCCGCTGGGCCGCGGCCTGCTGACCGGCAAGTACCGGCACAGCACCCCCAGCGAGTCCCGCGGCGCGTCGCCGCAGTGGCAGGGCTTCATCGACCAGCTGCGCAGCGCCGACGCCGACCGGGTCGTCGAGGCGGTCATCACCGCGGCCGAGGGCCTGGGCACCACGCCGCTGGCCGTGGCGCTGGCCTGGGTCCGCGACCGGCCCGGGGTGGTGGCCCCGGTGGTCGGCGCCCGCACCGCCGCCCAGCTGCAGGCGTCCCTGGACGCCGAGGTGGTGCGGCTGCCCGCGGCGATCCGCACCGCGCTGGAGGACGTCTCCGCCCCGCACTTCGCCTATCCGGAGCGCCGGTGAGCTCGCCGGTCGCCCCCGACCGGGTCTTCGCGGCCTTCTGCGGTGCGGGCCTGTGGCCGGGGCTGGGCAAGCGGGCCGCCGCCGAGCTGCCCGCGGCCGGGATCACCACCGCCGACGACGTCACCGCCGACCGGCTGCTGAAGCTGCCCCGGGTGGGCAAGCAGCGCGCCGAGCGGCTGTTCTCCAGCTTCCTGTCCGCGGCCCCGACATACGACGTCGTCACGCTGCTGGTCGGCGCCGGTCTGGAGGCCAAGCTCGCCGCGGGCGCCGCCGACACCCTGGGCCCCGACGCCGCCCGCCGGCTGCGCGACGACCCGTGGGCGCTGCTGGGGCTGACCGGCGTCGGGCTGGCCGAGGCCGACCGGCTGGCCATCGCGCTGCTGCCCGGCGCCGACCGGCAGGACTCCCGCCGCGGGCGGGCGATCGTCGCGCTCACCCTGCGGACGGCGACCCGCGACGGGCACACGGTGCTGCCGGTGGACCTCGTGGTGGCGGCGCTGCGCGCGGAGGGCGTCGCGGACCCGGCGGCGGCGATCGAGGCGGCCGTGGACTCCGGGGACGTGCTCGACCACGAGCCGCCGGAGCCGGAGTGGGACGAGGAGTCCGACACCGAGCCACCCGAGCCGGACCCGGCGCTGCGGATGCTGTCGCTGGCCCGCTACGGGATGGCCGAGGAGTCCGTCGCCGAGGGCGTGGCCCGGCTGGCCGCCACCGCGGAGCGGATCGCCGACCCGGCCGCGGTCCGCTCGGTGGCCAAGGGCCTGGACGAGGCGCAGAAGCGGGCGGTCGCGCAGGTCCTGTCGGCCGGGGTCTCCCTGCTCACCGGCGGGCCGGGCACCGGCAAGAGCCGCACCGTGGCGGCGGTGGTGAAGCTGCTGCTGGCCAAGGGCAGCGAGGTGGCCCTGGCCGCGCCGACCGGGCGCGCCGCCAAGCGGCTGGAGGAGCTGACCGACCACCCCGCGGTCACCGTGCACCGGCTCCTGGGCGCCCAGGGCACCACCGGGGGGTTCGCGCGCAACGAGGAGTGGCCCCTCGATGCCGACGTCGTCGTGGTCGACGAGGCCTCGATGCTCGACGTCGAGCTGACCGCCGCGCTGCTGGAGGCCTGCCCCGACGGCACCCACCTGGTGCTGGTCGGCGACCCGGCGCAGCTGCCCTCGATCGGGCCCGGCCACGTGCTCGGCGACCTCATCGACTCGGGCGCCGTCCCGGTGACCGAGCTGACCACGCTGTACCGGCAGGCCGAGGGCGGCGCGATCGCGCGGCTGGCCAACGCCGTGCGCGCCGGCGAGCTGCCGCCGGTGGACTCCCCGGACCGCGAGGTCGTCGTCGTCCCGGCCACCGGCAGCGCCGAGGCCGCGCGCCGTGTCGTGCAGCTGGTGACCGACTCCATCCCCCGGGCGCTGCGCATCGACCCGGCGACCGTGCAGGTGGTGACGCCGGTGCACCGCGGACCGGCCGGCACCATCGAGCTGAACAAGGCGCTGAAGGAGAAGCTGAACCCCGGCGACGGCACGGTGTGGGGCTTCGACGTCGGGGACCGGGTGGTCGCGACCGCCAACCACCTGGACCTGGAGCCGATCGGGTTCGCCAACGGCGAGACCGGCGTGGTCACCGGCACCGGCGACGGGTCGCTGGACGTCGCCTTCGCGTCCGGGCCGGTGACCGTGCCGACGAACGCGCTGGGCGACCTGCGGCACGGCTGGGCGATCACGGTGCACCGGGCGCAGGGCTCGGAGTGGCCGGGGGTCGTCGTGGTGCTGCCCCCGGAGGCCGGCGGGATGCTGTCGCGGCCGCTGGTCTACACCGCGCTGACCCGCGCGCAGTCGCACCTGTCGATCGTGCACGCCTCCGGTGCGGCGCTGGCCCGGGCGGTCCGCGAGGTCGACGTCCGCCCCCGGCGCACCCGCCTGGCCCGGCTGCTGGCCGAGAGCCTCGCCGAGCAGGGCTGACCACCCGCCGGGGCCCGCGCTACCGGGACGCCGCGCCGGCGAGGTGCAGCAGGTGCCGGGTGGCCGCGTGCAGCTGGCCCGCGCAGCCGAGCGGCCGGGGGAACGGCACCCGGACGTCGCGGTGCCGGCCCGCCGGCCGCTCGACGCGCAGCCGGTAGCCGTGCCGGTCCAGGGCCAGCGGCCGGAGCACGTCGGCCGGTCCGACGGTCCCGGGCGGCAGCAGCCGGCCCAGCGCCGCCAGCACCTCGGGGTGGCAGCGGTCGAGGTGGCCGAGCATCCGGGTCTCGACGTCCAGCAGCGGGTCCGGGACCGCGGCGGCGAAGTCGCCCGGGCCCACCTCGGCGCAGTGCTCCCCCTCCCGCAGCACCACCTCGGCCAGGTCCAGCCGCAGCAGCACGGCCGCGCCCCCCACGTCGAGCAGCGGCCCGGCGGGGCGCACCTCGGCGAAGGCCAGCGCGGCGGCCCGGGCGTCGTCCTCGGGCACCGGCGCGAGCCAGCCGGACAGCCACACCTGGGCGCGCAGCGGCTCGCGCAGTGGCACCGGCGCCCGGTCGCTGACCATCAGCAGGGCGCTGACCTCCCGCCCCGGACCCGCAGCCGCTGCCGCCGCGGTCTCGCCGTCGGCGGGCACCAGGACGAGCACCTGCCCGGCGGCGGTCGTCGCGTGGGCCAGGGGCCGGACCGGCTCGCGCCCGGCGACGCACAGCGCCGCGGCGGTGCGCGCGGCGGCGGTGCGGGCCCGTTCGGCGGGCCGGGCGGCCGGCGCGGACCCGGTGGGCACGGACACGGCGTGGGCGGGCTCGCGGGCGGGCGGAGCGGTCATGCGGGACCTCCGGGCGATTGGGTTAGGGCAGCCTAACCAAATCGGGACCGGCAGGGGAAGCCATCAGGCGTTGGCCGCGACCGCGCGGCGGAGGTTGCGCTGCAGCAGCCGGGGCAGCACCACCAGGTTCAGGAGCAACCCCAGGGCGACGACGGCGACCAGCCAGACGCCGGCCCCCGCTCCCCCGTCGGCCAGGGCCAGCACCACGGCGAGCACCAGCGCGACCGCGCCCAGGACCGTGAGCCCCGTCGCGACGGCCCGGCGGCGGGGGTGGGCCCGCTCCTGCTCGGCCACGGCGGCCAGCGTCGCGGCGGCCCACTCGGCGACCGCCGGCCGCAGCCGGGCCTCCTCGGCCCGACGGCCCCGGACGAGGGCGCGCTGCAGCCGGTTCGTGTCCCCGGCCTCCAGCCCGTGCCGGGCCAGCAACCCGGCCGGGGGCTGCTCCCCCACCGTCGCCCAGAACCGGCGGCCGGCCACCGCGAACGCGGTCAGCGGGGCGAGCACGGCGACGGCGAGGCAGACGACGATCCACGGGGCCACCCGCGCAGCATGCCCGGTCACGGCGACGTCCCGGGAGCTGCCGCACGCCAGGAGCCCGGGCGCCTCCTCAGGACGGCAGGCCGGCGTCGGCGTTGCGGGCCACCGTCCGCCGCAGCAGCTCGTACCCACCCGACTCTCACTTCCCGACGCGCCGGCAACGCGTAGGTCAGCCCGGTACGTCGTCCTCGTCGACCGGCACGTCGGCCTCCTGGTCGAGCACGTCGGCCTCGTCGGCCTCGCGGTCGCCGACGGCGCTGGGCCGCCCGGCCTCCCCGGGGCGCGTGGCCAGCTGCTGCTCGAGCGCGTCGGCGTCGGGCACCCCGTCGCCCACCGGCGTGGCCTCCCCGGCGGTCGCGGGGGCCACCGGCTCCAGCAGGGCCTCCTGCTCGGCGCGGTCGGCGTCCGTCGCGCCGCTGGCGGTACCGGGCTCGCTCACGTCGTCCTCCTCGCGGTCGGGCCGATCGGGTCGTCCCCGATCCTGCCGCCGCCCCGGCGCCGGCGCACGGGAGGCGGGCGCACGGGCGGGCGTCGGGCCGGTGGCCGGCGGGTGGCTCGCCGGGTGACGGGCGGGGAACCGCGTGGCACGATCGAGCGGGTGGAGGCGGCCGGGGACTACGAGTTCGCGCCGCTGCGGATCCCACCGGGCACGTCCCGGTCCGCGGCGGCGACCATGCTGAGCCTGCAGGCGGACACGGGGGGCTGGGAACTCGCCCGCCTGCAGCTGCACCCGGACGGCACGCGCAAGGTCGTCCTGCGCCGCCGGTCGCGGCTGTCCTACCTCCCCGGCCCGCACCTGTAGCGCGCCGCGACGCGCGCACGCCCCCTGCGTGGACCGGCGCCGAGGGGACGTGCCAGGGTTCCCGGCGGGCGGGAACCGCCCGGACCCCGGCCCGGGAGGATCCCGTGAACCAGCACCTCGACGACCGCCTGAAGTTCCTGCGCGCCTTCCTCGCCAATCCCCGGCAGGTGGGCGCCGTCCTGCCGACGTCGCGCTGGGCGGTGCGCGACATGCTCGACCTGGCCGAGGTCCCCGACGCCAAGCTGGTCGTCGAGCTCGGCGGCGGCACCGGCAGCCAGACCGGCGAGCTGCTCGCCCGGATGGGTCCCGACGCCGAGCTCATCTCGGTGGAGATCGACCCGAACCTGGCCGAGCTGCTGGCCGGCCGCTACCCCGACCCGCGGCTGCACGTGGTGTGCGACTCCGCGGAGAACCTCGACGAGCACCTCGACGGCCGCCAGGCCGACGTCGTGGTCTCGGCGCTGCCGTACACGTCGTTCGCGTCCGCGCTGCGCCGGCGCATCCTCGACGTGCTGCCGCAGATCGTCGCCCCCGACGGCGACGTGCTGATCATCCAGTACTCGCCGCTGATCCTGAGCGAGCTGCGCCGCCGGTTCGCCGACGTCCGGCTGCGGATGTCGCCGTGGAACGTCCCCCCGGCGGTCCTGTTCCGCTGCCGCGGGCCGCGCGCCGACTGACCCCTGCCGGGCGCACCCCGGCGGCGGCGCCGCGCCCGGTGCGTGCGGCGGTCCCCCGCCGGGTCGGCCGGCCTGACCCGCGGCCGGGGCGCCGCCGGCCGGCGGCGCCCCGGAGGACGGGACTAGCGCATGTCCTTGGGGCGCAGCGACTCCGGGACGACGGCGACCGCGCCGTCCTCGGTCCGCGCCGCGGGCACGCCCTTGAACTTGTAGTCGACGACGCCGACGCCGGGCTGCACCACGTAGGCGGAGCCGGGCTGGCCCTCGGCCCAGGCCATGACCATCGCGTCGGCGACCTCCTGCGCGCTGAGCACGGGGAAGCCGGCGGCCTCGAACTGCTCCTTGATGCGGCCGATGATCGCGGTGTCGGCGAAGCCGGGGCAGATCGCGCTGATCCGCGTGCCCTCGGCAGCCAGCCGCGGTGCCATGGAGCGCACGAAGGCGATCGCGCCGCCCTTGGCCACGCTGTAGCCGGGGTCGGTGGCCATCGGCGAGAGGCCGGCCAGCGACGCCGTCACGACGATCGCGCCGCCGCCGGCCCGGCGGATCGCCGGCCGCGCGGCCTGCACGCCGTAGACGACGCCGAACAGGTCGATCTGCACGACCCGCATGAACTCGTCGATGTCGAGGGCGTCGTCGCTCTTGGCCGCGGAGATGCCGGCGTTGAGATAGGCGGCGTCCAGGCGGCCGTGCTCGGCCTCGACCTGGGCGACGACGGCCTCGTTGGCGGCGCGGTCAGCGACGTCGAGCGGGATGAAGGGGCAGCCGAGGTCGGTGGCGACCTGCCGGTTGCGCTCGCTGTCGAGGTCGGTGAGGACCACGGTCACCTCCCGCTCGCGCAGGGTGGTGGCGAGGGCGCGGCCGAAGCCGCCGGTGCCTCCGGTGATGAGTGCGACGGATCCGGGCGCTGGGGTGGTGTCGGTCACGCCCGGCATCACATCACGCGGAGCGCAGGAAGCGGTCCAGCACCCGGATGCCGAAGCGCAGAGACTCGACCGGTACCCGCTCGTCGATCCCGTGGAACAGCGCCGCGAAGTCCAGCTCCGGCGGCAGCCGCAGCGGGGAGAACCCGAAACAGCGGATCCCCAGCCGCTCGAAGCTCTTGGCGTCGGTGCCACCGCTCATCGTGAAGGGCACCGGGCGGGCGCCGTCGTCCTCGCTGCGCAGGGCGGCGACCATCGCGTCGACGACCGGCCCGTCGAACGTCGTCTCCACGGCCTGGTCGTGGACGATCCACTCGCGCTGCACGCCCTCGCCGACCAGTCCGGCCAGCTGCCGCTCGAACTCGGCCTCCTGGCCGTGCAGGAAGCGGCCGTCGACGGTGGCGCTGGCCGTCCCCGGGATGACGTTGGTCTTGTAGCCGGCGTCGAGCATCGTGGGGTTGACGGTGTTGCGCAGGGCCGCGCCGATCATCCGGCTGATCGAGCCGAGGCGGGCCAGCGCCTGCTCGGGCTCGTCGGGGTCGATCTCGATGCCGTAGGCGTCGCTCACCGCGTCGAGGAAGGCGCGCATCGGCGGGGTCAGCACGGTGGGCAGCCGGGTGGAGCCGATCCGGGCCACGGCCTCGCACAGCCGGGTGACGGCGTTGTCGTCGTGCACGAACGAGCCGTGACCGGGCCGGCCGGTGGCGGTCAGCCGCATCCAGGCCAGGCCCTTCTCCGCGGTCTGCACCAGGTAGAGGCGCAGGTCGTCGCGGACGGTGATGCTGAAGCCGCCGACCTCGCTGATCGCCTCCGTGCAGTCGGCGAACAGGTCCGGGTGGTTGTCGACCATCCACCGGGCACCGAGCGCGCCGCCCGCCTCCTCGTCGGCGAGGAACGCCAGGACGACGTCGCGCTCGGGCCGCACGCCGGTGCGGGCCCAGTCGCGGACCAGCGCCAGCACCATCGCGTCCATGTCCTTCATGTCGACCGCGCCGCGGCCCCAGACGTAGCCGTCGCGCTCCTCGCCGGAGAACGGGTGCACGCTCCACTCGGCCGGGTCGGCCGGGACGACGTCGAGGTGGCCGTGCACCAGCAGCGGCGGGCGGCTGCGGTCGGTGCCCTCGATGCGCGCGACGAGGCTGGCCCGCCCGCGCTCGGACTCGAAGAGCTGGGAGCCGATGCCGACCTCGTCCAGCTTGCCGGCGACCCACTCCGCGGCGGCCCGCTCCCCCTTGCCGGTCGCGGTGTCACCGGTGTTGGTCGTGTCGATCCGGATGAGGTCGCTGAGCAGTTCGGCGACCTCGGCCTGGGCGCGGGTCAGCGGGGCCGGTGCCCCCGGGCTCGTCGGGTCGGCGTCCATGGGCCGAGCCTAGGCGGCGCCGTCAGCTGCTGACCCAGGTGAACAGCGCGTTGCCGGCGAACACGCCGGCAACCGCGGCCAGGAGGTAGTACAGCCACCACCGCCAGGGGCTCTTCCGCTCCGGCGTCGTCACCGCGCCCCCTCCTCGCGCAGGGTGGCCGCCTTGGCCAGCCGGTACTCCTCGTCGGTGAGCTCGCCGGAGGCGTGCAGGGCCGCGAGCCGCTCCAACCGCCCGGCGACCGACATCGCCGAGGCCCGCTGGTCGTGCTCGGGCGGCGCCGGGCGCCGCGGGGCGGCTGCTGCCGGCGCCGGCTCGCGTCTCGGCTGCGGCTTCTCCAGGTGCGGGTGGTGGACGACAACCGGCGGCGGCTCCTGCCGCCTGCGGCGCTCCCGCCGGCGCTCCTTCAGGACCGACACGGCCATCAACAGCGGGAGGCTGCCCATGAGCACGAAGAGGACGCCGCAGAAGAGGAAGCTGCCGCTGATGCCGGCCCCCGGCGGCGGGTCGATCGCGCCGTCCTCGAGGAAGTTCCAGCCCAGCGTCAGGAACAGCGCCGGCCAGCCGAGCCACAGCACCCCCGGCGAGCCCAGGACGGCGCTGCCGTACAGGGTGCCGATCACGCACACGATCGCGCAGCCGAAGACCAGCAGCATCGCCGCGCCGGTGCCGTCGGGGCACGGCTGGGCGGAGACGTAGGGGCCGCCGTCGGCGCACGACCCGCCGATCGCGGTGACCGACCGCATGATCCGGGACAGGATGGTGATCCCGGCCGTGCCGGCGGCGATGCCGACCCCGAGCGCCACCACGGCGCGGACGCGAACGGCGAGCGGCCGCTCCTGCGTCGTCGTCACGACCACCTCCGGCTCGGGGAAGACCGCAGCGGAGGCTAGGGCCGACACCGGGCCGGCGGAAGGGCCGGGGGTGCGTCGAACCCCGGGAGGCGTCTTGTAGTCTGGTCAGGCACTCGTCCGGGTGGCGGAATGGCAGACGCGCTAGCTTGAGGTGCTAGTGCCCTTTATCGGGCGTGGGGGTTCAAGTCCCCCCTCGGACACAGCTGAGAGCCCCCGCGGTCACCGACCGTGGGGGCTCTGTCGTTCGTCCGCGGCGGTGGCAGTCGATGGCGACGTGTGACCTGTGGACGACGTCGATCAGCATCGGAGCCGGTGTCCACGCTGTCGAGTATGTCTCGCGTCCCCCGTTCTCCCGTACCCATCACGTCCGCCGCCGAGCTGATGTTCTGGTGGGCCGAGGTGCTGTCCGAGCCCGATGCTGCCGATCAGGCGTTGTCCCTGCTCTGGCTCGACGCCGCCGGCCACCGGCTGGGTCGCGTGCTGTCGATCTCCGGGGCGGCCGCGCACCCCGGTCGGCGCGTGATCGGCACTGCTGCGCACCACACTGGGCACGGGCAACACCGTCACGTGCAGCCTGCGCGTGGCGACCCCTCGGTGGATCACCAGCGTCATCGATCCGCCGCCGGACGCCTTCCACGCACGGCGGATCGCCCGCCGCCCGCCGTCATCACTCCTTGACCGCAACTGGCTGTGTGACCAGAATTGAGGTCATGACGACGCAGGCGCTCGCGGCGGTGAAGGCGCGGTTCAGCCAGGTGATCGACGAGGTGGCCGGTACCCACGAGCGTGTCACGATCACCAGGAACGGCAGCCCGGTCGCCGTCATCCTCGCCGTCGAGGACTACGAGTCGCTCATGGAGACGCTGGAGGTCTTGTCCGACCCGCGCGCCCGAGCGGACATCCGCCAGGCGGAGGCGGAGATGGCCGACGGTGAGGTCTATGACGAGGCCCAGGTACGGGCGGCACTGACCGCTCGTCGCGGGTGAGCGAGCGCCGGTCCTACACGGTTGTCCTCTCGGCGGCCGCCAAGCGAGCCATCGAGCGGGACCTCCCCGAACCCGTCGCCGTCGCGGTCGTCGACTTCTTGTACGGCCCGCTCGCCTCCGACCCCCATCGCGTGGGCAAGCCGCTGCGCTTCGAGCTGGAGGGCTACTGGTCCGCACGCCGGGGCCAGTACCGCGTCGTCTACTCCATCCACGATGACGAGGTCCTCGTCCGGGTGGTGCGGATCTCGCACCGGGCCGACGCCTACGGCTGACCGGAGCGTCCACGGACGCTGAGGCGTGTGCGGAAGTGTCGTGTCGCCCCTCGCACACACCTGAGAGCCCCCGCGGTCACCGACCGTGGGGGCTCTTCGTCTGAGACGTCGGCATGCATCGTCTGTCACCGGCACCCCTGCCGGCGGTGCGGATCCCGCTGGCGGTCAGGGTGCTGGCCACCGGCCGCTACGCCGAGCCGAGCTACGACGTCGTCCTCGGCATGGACCGCGGGGCGCTGCGCGTGGCCACCTGCACCGCGGTGATGGCCGACCGCTTCCCGCCTCTCCGCCTCGACCAGGGCGGGTTCCTCCCCTGGCCGCCGATGCCCGCCGTCCGGCGTCCGGATCCGCACGACCAGGGGCGGCCGTGGCGACGGTCGCCCAGGTGTGACCCGGTCCTCCGCCGCCCGAGCCGTTCCGCACTTCGGCGCCACGAGCGGTTTCGAAAGTCCCTTCCGGCCGTCGTCCCCCGTCCCTAGCGTCCGCCGGGCGGCCTCCGCTCACCCCGCCTCGAACCAAGGAGACACCGTGACCTCCTTCCCCCGCACCGATGTGGTCCCCTCCATCCCACCGGCGGCTCGCGGCCGTGGCGTCACGAAGGTCTACGGCGAGGGCGACACCCGCGTCGTCGCCCTCGACGGCGTCGACGTCGATCTCACCCGCGGCCGCTTCACCGCGATCATGGGTCCGTCGGGGTCCGGCAAGTCCACGCTCATGCACTGCATGGCCGGCCTCGACTCGGTCACCTCGGGCCAGACCTACATCGGCGACACCGAGCTCAGCAGCCTCGACGACAAGCAGCTGACCGCGCTGCGGCGCGACAAGGTCGGCTTCGTCTTCCAGGCGTTCAACCTGCTCCCGACGCTCACCGCGCTGGAGAACATCACGCTGCCGATGGACATCGCCGGCCGCAAGCCCGACCGGGAGTGGCTGGACCTGGTCGTCGACACGACCGGTCTCCGCCCGCGGCTGGCGCACCGCCCCAGTGAGCTGTCCGGGGGGCAACAGCAGCGCGTCGCCTGCGCCCGCGCACTCGCCAGCCGGCCGGAGATCGTGTTCGCAGACGAACCCACGGGCAACCTGGACTCCCGCAGCGGCGCCGAGATCCTCGGCTTCCTCCGACGCTCGGTCCGCGAGATGGCTCAGACCATCGTGATGGTCACCCACGACCCGTCCGCCGCCGGCTACGCCGACCGCGTCCTGTTCCTCGCCGACGGGCGGATCGTCGACGAGATGCTCGAGCCGACCGCCGACCGGGTGCTGGAGCGGATGAAGGCCTTCGACCGTGAGGCCGTCAGCACGGCACCCGCCGCAGACGAGTCAACCGGGGCGCGCTGACATGTGGCGCACCACCTACCGGAACCTCATGGCGCACAAGCTGCGCTTGGCCATGTCCGGACTCGCGATCGTCCTGGGCGTCGCCTTCGTCGCCGGGACGCTGGTCTTCACCGACACCCTGAGCAAGACCTTCAACGACCTGTTCCGCAGCACCTCGGCCGACGTCAACGTCGAGCGCGCCGCCGCCTTCGACCAGGGGCTCACCGGAACCGGCGCCGGCGGCACGGCCTCCTACGTGCCGGCCGACCTGGTCGACGAGATCGCCGCCGTGGACGGCGTCGCCGCGGTCGAGGGCTACGTGCAGGCCGAGGGCGTCTACATCCTGGATCGGGACGGGGACGTCCTGGACACCGGCGGGGCGCCCGGACTCGGCGTCAGCTGGGTGACCGAGCAGTCCGTCTCCCCCAGCACGCTGGTCGACGGCCGCGAGGCGACCGCACCCGGCGAGGTCATGATCGACACCAACGCCGCCGAGGAGACCGGCTACCGGGTGGGCGACACCATCGCCCTGCTCACCCCCGGCCCGCGGATCGAGGCCGAACTCGTCGGTACTTTCCGGTTCGGCGACGAGGGCGGCCTGGCCGGGGCGACGCTGACCGCCTTCGACGCGACCACGGCTCAGGAGCTGCTCACCGCGCCCGGCCAGTTCACCGGCATCAGCATCGCCGCCGCGGACGGAGTCAGCGACGACGAGCTCGCCGAGCGCGTGGCCACTGCGGTCGGCGCGGAGTACGACGTCAAGACGGCGACCGAGCAGGCTGACAGCCTCGCCACGGACTTCTCCGAGGGCCTCGCCTTCTTCAACGTCTTCCTGCTGGTGTTCGCCGGCGTCGCCCTGTTCGTCGGCACGTTCATCATCCTCAACACCTTCTCGATGCTGGTCGCGCAGCGCACCAAGGAGCTCGCACTGCTCCGGGCCCTGGGCGCCAGCCGGGCGCAGGTGACCCGCTCGGTGCTCGGGGAGGCGCTGGTCCTGGGCGTCCTCGGCTCCACCGTCGGGCTCGCCGCCGGCTACGGCATCGCCGCCGGGCTGCGCGCCCTGTTCGGCTCCTTCGGGCTGACCCTCGACGGGGCCCTCGTGTTCGCCGCCGACACCGTCGTGTGGTCCTACGTCATCGGCGTCGCCGTCACGGTGCTCGCGGCCTATCTCCCGGCTCGGCGCGCGGCCAGGACGCCGCCCGTCGCCGCCATGCGCGACGACGTCGTCGCCGAGGAGCGCGGCCTGCGCCGGCGCACCGTGATCGGCGTGGTCCTGGCCGGTGCCGGCGTCCTGGCGCTGGTCGCCGGGACCCTGACCGACGACGGCAGCAACGCGGCCTCCCTCGTCGGCGTCGGCGCGCTGGCGCTGATCCTGGGCGCCACGGCGCTGAGCCCGGTGCTGGCCCGCCCGTTCCTGCGGGTCGTCGGCGCGGTGCTCCCCCGGTTCTTCGGGACGACGGGCCGCCTGGCCCAGGAGAACGCCGTCCGCAACCCCCGCCGCACCGCCGCGACGGCCTCGGCCCTCATGATCGGTCTCGCACTGGTGAGCGCCTTCAGCGTCATCGGGGCGTCGACGAACAAGAGCATCGACGCGCTCATCGCGGGCTCCGTCCGCGCCGACTTCGTCGTCTCCAGCTCCGGCGGACAACCGTTCAGCCCAGCCGTCGAGCAGGATCTGGCCGCCGTCGACGGCGTCGACGCGATCACGCCGCTGCGCTGGGGCCAGGTACAGCTGGATGGTGAGACGGCGCTGCTGAACGCCGTGGACCCCGCCGGCCTCGACCGCAGCATCGAGCTCACCTTCTCCAGCGGTTCGTCGGACGGCCTCGCCGACAACGGCCTCCTCGTCGACGAGCAGACCGCCGAGGACCGCGGTTGGTCCGTCGGCGACACCGTGGAGGCGCTGTCCGTCGACGGCCGGGTGCAGGAGCTCGTCGTCGGCGGCGTCTTCGAGACCAACCAGGTCGTGGGCTCCACCGTCGTCTCGCTCGACACGCTCGGCGGCGCCGGTGGCGTGGCCCTCGACCGGTTCCTCTTCGTCGACCTGGCCGACGGCGTGGCTCCGAGCGACGTCCGGCCCGCGATGGAGGAGGCACTCACCGCCTACCCGATCGTCGACCTCAAGGACCGGGGCGAGTTCTCCGACGAGCAGAAGGGGCAGGTCGACCAACTGCTGCTGCTCATCAACGCGATGCTCGTGCTGTCGGTGATCATCGCCGCCCTCGGCATCGTCAACACCCTGGCCATGTCTGTCATCGAGCGGACCCGGGAGATCGGGCTGCTGCGCGCCGTCGGGCTCGGCCGAGGGCAGCTGCGCCGGATGGTGCGCCTCGAAGCGGTCGTGATCTCCGTGTACGGCGCGGTGCTCGGCATCGTCCTCGGCACCGCGTTCGGCGTCGCGCTGAGCCGGGCGCTGTCGGATCAGGGCATCAGCGAGCTGGCCGTCCCGGCGCCGCGCATGGGGGCCTTCCTCCTCGTCGCCGCGGTCATCGGGGTGCTGGCCGCCGTCGGCCCGGCGCGGCGGGCGGCCCGGCTGAAGGTCCTCGACGCGATCGCGAGCACCTGACGGGCTGGTGGCGCGGGGGCAGAGCGGCTGCTCCCGCGCCACCGGCGCAGACGGCGCCGTGTCGATCTCGGCGGTGTCTTCGAAGACGGTGACCTCCCGGTCCAGCGCCTGAGCGGTCCCGACCGCGGTCCGCCAGCCAGCTCTCCCCCACCGCACACGGCTACGGCCTCCTCGACGCCGGTACCGCACCGACGTGCCGAGACGTGCCTACCGCGACGTCGACGCCGTCCACCCCCGGCAGCAGATGTAGGCCGCCAGCAGCACGACGCACAGGGCGCCGTCCCCGATGGCCACGATCTCCGCGTCCGGCACGTCCTCGGCCAGGAGGAGTGCCCCGGTCGCCGCGAGCGCCAGCTTGTTCACGATGGCGAGCTCCCAGAGCGCCGGGACGCTGCGCGGCCACAGAGCGAGCAGGGAGAAGACCGCGGCGAAGAACACGAGCCCGTAGCCACGCCACACCTCGAGCACCCGGATCACGTCCGCGGCCTGCGAGGCACCGAGCAGAGCGGTCAGTCCCGAGACGCCGGCTGCGAGTGCGGCGCACCAGGCCAGCGCCCGCCCCACGCGCTCCCTGCCGACGGACGGCGCCGGGGACGTCTCGACACGACCGGGCACAGGGCCTCCACGCTTGCTCGCTGCACGCTGCTCGGCGGGGTGGACCTCGCTCGGACGCCGGAGCAGTCCGCACGCTAGGCGGACGACGTGAACGGTTCCGCCCCCGCACGTGAACGCCCGCCCTCCGCCGCTGGACGCGTGGCCACGCCCCTGACAGCCAGCCGGCGCGTCGGGCGATGCGGAGCGCGCGACGCGCTCGCGCCCGGCTTCGCGTCTGCCGCGGACAGGTGGTCGCGCACCGGGGCCACCGAGAGGAGGAGCGCCGGGGGATCTCTTTCCCGGATCCGCTGCCCCTCCTGGTTCATCGGCTGTGCGACCCCGTCACCCGTCTCGATCCCGTCGATGGTCGACGGGGTCGTCCCCCGGCCGGCAGGGGCCGCGGGCGGGAGGAGCGGCTGCCTCGTCCATCGCCCCTGTCGTCGTTGCCGGGCCGGCGTCGTTGCCGGCCCGGCGTCGTCGTGGACGGGGCCGGCTGGTTCACGCGCGGGCCGGACGCGGCACGCGACCGGTTCGGCGCTGCTGCGGCAGCACGTGCAGCGCGCCGGCCAGGTAGCGGCGCAGCACCTCCGGGTCGGCGGCGTCGGACACGAGACCGAGGTAGCCGTCGGGACGGACGAGCGCGAGGCCCTCCGCCGCGAACCCGTACGCCCGGGCGAGGGCGCCGCCGGGGTCGAGGAGGTCCGCGGCCTCCGCGCCGGCCCCGTCGGCCACCGTCCAGACGCTTCCCAGGTCCCCGACGAGGTCCCGCAGCAGCCGGACCCGCTGAGGGTCTGCGCCGCGGGCGAGGACCAGCACGCCGGGCCGCGCCAGCAGCTCCTCGACCGACACCGGCGCCCCGTCGCGTCGGGCCAGCCCGGCCGGGTCCGGCGCGCGCTCCCCCGCCCGGGCACCGCGGGTCGCGCGGCCGTGCTGGACCGACAGCGGGCTGTCGCGGTGGTCGATGGTGAGCTCGGCGACCGTCCGGGCGGCGGTCGCGCCGAGCCGGTGGACGTGGCCGACGACGAACATGGCGACGTCGCGCAGCGCCGCCGCGGGTCCGGTGGCGGTCCCGACGTCGGTGAGCACGGTGGTGGCGCGCACCACTGCGGCACCGACCGGGTGCCGTTCGGCGTCGTAGGTGTCGAGCAGGGCGGCGTCCGCCCGGCCGCGCGCGACGAGCGCGAGCTTCCAGGCCAGGTTCGTCGCGTCCTGCAGGCCGGTGTTCATCCCCTGCCCCCCGGCCGGGCTGTGCACGTGGGCGGCGTCCCCGGCGAGGAACACCCGGCCGACGCGGTACCGCGGCACCTGGGCGTGGTGCACCTCGAAGTAGGTCAGCCAGCGCGGGTGCCGCACCCGGACCCGGCCGCCCGTGCGCGCGTCGGCCAGCGCCTGGACCTGCGCCAGGGTCGGGTCCCCGGGACCGGGCGTGCCGACGGCGAACATGACCCGGGCCCGCTCGCCGGTCAGCGGGAACATGATCCCCAGGCCGTCGGGGTGACCGAACATGTGGATGGTGTCCGGCGAGCAGGTCGTGTCGACGTCGACGTCGGCCATGGCGAAGTGCTGCCCGGCGAACCCGCCCTCGAGCTGCAGACCCACCAGTGAGCGGGTGGTGCTGTGCCCGCCGTCGGTCCCCACGACCCAGCCGACCCGCTCGGTCCGCTCCGCGTCGCCGGTGCGGAGGGTGACCTCGACGCCGTCGGCGTCCTGCGTCAGGGCGGTGAGCCGGACACCCCGCTCGACGACGACGCCCAGCTCCGCCGCCCGCTCGGCCAGCACCTCCTCGGTGTCGGGCTGGGCCACGTCGAGCAGGTACGGGTGCCGGCTGGGCACGCCGCCGAGCTCCAGCCGGGCACGGGTCCGGCCCGTGGTCCCGTCCACCATCTCGAGCGCAGCGATCCGCCGGCCGCGCGCCTCCAGCCGGGGCAGGACCCCGAGCGAGGCCATCACCTCGAGACTGCGGGCGTGCACGCCCACGGCGCGGGACTCGGTCGTCGGCCGCTCGAGCGGGTCCACGACCCGTACCGGCGCCCCGAGGCGGGCGAGCTGGCAGGCCGCCATGAGACCCACCGGCCCGGCGCCGGCCACCAGCACACCCGCGTCCTCCGGTCGCCGCGTCGCTCCGGGCATGGCGCCGTCCTCCTCCCGGGCCGCCCGTGCGGCGACCGTGCGGACACCGTCGCCACGGTGGCTCCAACGCGGCTCCAAGCCGCCCGGCGGCCGCGGCTCGAGGGAGGTCACCGGCGCCTAGCGTGGGCCGCATGACGCCCCGACCCGGGGAACGCCACGACACCGCAGCCCTGCCGGCGCCGTGCCCGCAGCCGAGCGGCGCCCGGCCGCGGCTGCGCGGCGTGGACGTGCTGCGCGGCCTCGCCGTCGTCGGCATGCTGCTCGTCGACAACCGGGGCAACGCGGCGATCCCCGACCAGCTGCAGCACGTGCCCTGGGACGGGCTACGGGTCGCCGACGTCGTCTTCCCGGTGTTCCTGCTCGTCGTCGGGGTGTCGATGCCCTTCTCCCGGCGGGCCGACCGGCCTCGGGCGGCTCTGGCGCGGGTCGTCAAGCTCGCCGTGCTCGGTTGGCTGGTCGTGACGGCGAAGTACGGGCCCGGCGTCGTGGGGGCCGGCGTGCTCGGCCACATCGCCGGCGCGTACCTGCTGTGCTGGCTCCTGCTGCGGCTGCCCCGCCCCACGCAGGTCCCGGTCGCGGCCGGCGTGCTGGCCGGGCTCAGCGTGCTCTCGGTCGTCGCGGGCGCGGAGCCGGACCGCTCGTGGGCGCACGCCGTGGACGAGGCGCTCGGCCTGCCGTTGTCCGCGGAGGCGCCGCACGGCTTCCTGGCCAGCGCGGTCACCGTCTTCCTGGGCGTCCTCGCCGGCCGGGTGCTGCAGGCGGGCGCCGGCCGGCCCGCGCTGCGCCGGCTGACCGCGGGTGGGACGGCGTTGCTGCTCGCCGGGCTGGCGCTGACGCCGCTCGTGGCCCTGAACAAGCGGCTGTGGTCACCGTCGTTCGTGCTGGTGACCGGCGGGATCGGGCTGCTGGCGCTCGCGCTGGCGCACTGGCTGGTCGACGTCCGCGGCGTGCTGCGGCCGTTCCGGCCGTTCGAGGTGCTCGGCCTGAACGCGGTCGTGGCGTTCGTGTCCTCCGAGGTCGTGTTCCGTGCCGTGCTGTCGCACGCGGTCCAGCCGGCGGTCGACCGCTGGCTCAGCGCGGTGGCCGGGCCGGTCACCGCGGCGTGGGCGTACGCGCTGCTGTCGGTCGTCGTGATCTGGGCGGTGTGCGCGGAGCTGGCCCGGCGCGGGATCGTCGTCCGGGTGTGAGTCAGCCGCCGACCGGCTCGGGGACGCTGCGCCCCAGCAGCCGGTTGGCGCTGATCAGGGCGATGCCGCGGTCGGCGATCTGCTGCAGCGCCGAGGGCAGGGCCTGCACCTCGAGCTCGCGGCGGGCCGCCAGCGCCTTCGCGAAGGCGGCGTCCGGGTCGAACGTGCCGCGCCCGATGCCGTCGTGCAGGCCGAGGACGTCGCCGGCCTCCACCGTCTGCCCCATGTAGTCGCCGATCTCCGACACCTCCTTCCTGTCCCCGGGACCGCGGGTGACCGACCAGATGAAGGTGTCGTAACCCAGCTCGGCGGCCACCCGGAGCGCGTACCCGGTGAGCTCACCGCGCGGCGGCCGGAAACTGGTGAACGGCTGCTCGATCAGGGCCTCGACCTCGTCCTTGCAGCGCCTGAGCTCGTCGCGGGTCTCCCGCTGGGTGAGCGTGGTGAGGTCGCGGTGGTCCCAGGTGTGGTTGCCGATCTCGTGGCCGGCCGCGACGACCTCCCGCAGCAGGTCGGGGTGCCGGACGGCGTTGTAGCCCATGATGTTGAAGGTCGCGGTGAGCCCCGCCTCCGCCAGCGCGTCGAGGATGCGCGGCGTGTACTCCGGCGTCGGCCCGTCGTCGAAGGTGATGGCGGCGATCGGCTCGGTGACGGTGGTGTTCCAGACCACCCGGCGGGTGCCGAGCCGGGCCACCCCCTCCCCCTCGTCGGCCGCCCCTCCGGCCTCCAGGAACCGTTCCTCCGCCCGTGCGGTGGCCCGCCGCCGGGCCGCGTCCTCCCCGTCGGTGAGCAGGACGCCGCCCGCGCCGCCCACCGCCAGCCCGGCCGCCCCCAGGCCGGCGCCCACCAGGAGTTGCCGCCGCGACGTCATCGGGAGGTCCTGGACCAGGACCGGGCGGCTCCGGAGGTCCCCGGAGCGGACACCGGCGACCGTTGGAGCGCGGTTGGAGGCAGCGCGCGGACCGTCGCGGCACCGGGCCGGGGCCGCGGCCCCGGACCGGGAGGACGGCCATGACCCCCGACATGACCCCCGACATGACCCCCGACCCGACGACCTGGGCCGACCGGCTCACCGGACTGCCGCCCGGCCGGGTCCACCTCCCGGGGACGGCCGGCTACGAGGCGGCGCGGGCCGGGTTCGACCTCACCGCGGTGCCCACCCCGGACGTCGCGGTGTCCGTGGCCGCCGAGGCCGACGTCGCGGCCGCGGTGCGCGCCGCGATCGCCCGCGGCCTGCCGGTCGCCGTCCGGGCCACCGGGCACGGCCCGGTCCCGGGCGGGACCGGCGGGGTCCTCGTCGACACCCGCGCGCTGTCGCGGGTCGTCGTCGACCCGGTCCGGCGGACCGCGACGATCGCGGCCGGTGCCACCTGGCGCCCGGTCCTGGCAGCGGCCGCGCCGCTCGGCCTGGCCCCGCTGTGCGGCTCCGCCCCGGACGTCGGCGCCGTCGCCTACACCCTCGGCGGGGGACTCGGCCCGCTGGGCCGCCGGTACGGCTGGGCCGCCGACACCGTCCGGCGGCTGCGGCTGGTCCCCGCCGACGGCGAGGTCCGCGAGGTCACCGCGGACACCGAGCCGGACCTGTTCTGGGCGCTGCGCGGCGGCGGCGGGAACCTCGGCGTCGTCACCGAGGTCGAGATCGACCTCGTCCCGCTGCGCGGCGGGCGGGACCTCTACGGGGGCGGTCTGTACCTCCCCGGGGAGGCGACGCCGGACGTGCTCGCCGCCTTCGGCACCTGCACGGCCTCCGCGCCCGACGCGCTGTGCCTGTCGGTGGCGTTCGTGACCCTCCCCGACCTCGACGACGTGCCGCCGCCGTTGCGCGGGCGGCACACCGCGCACCTGCGGGTGGCGCACGTCGGGACGCCGGCCGAGGCCGAGGCGCTGATCGCGCCGCTGCGCGCGGTCGCCGACCCGCTCCTCGACACCGTGCGCCCGCTGCCGCTGGAGCAGATCGGGAGCATCCACGCCGACCCGGTCCGGCCCCAGCCGGTGTCCTGCGGCGGCGCGGTGCTGCCCGGGTGGGACGGCGGCGCGGTCGACGTCCTGCTCGACGCGGTCGGCGCCGCGACCCCGTTCCTGCTCGAGGTGCGGCACCTCGGCGGTGCGCTGGCGCGACCCGCCGTCCCGGCCGGCGCCGTCGGCCACCGCGACGCCGGCTACGCCGTCTTCACCTCCGCCCTCCCCGGCCCGGCGATGGCGGAGGCGGGAACCGCGCAGACCGGGTTGTACCGGCGCCTGGAGCCGTGGAGCGGCGGCCGCTCCCTCTACAACTTCACCGCGCGGCCCGACGGCCGGCCGGCCGACGCCCACGCCGCCTTCGACCCCGCGACGTTCGACCGGCTGGCCGCGGTCAAGGCGGCCTGGGACCCGGCCAACACCTTCCGCGTCAACCTCAACGTCCCGCCGGCCGGTGGTCGGACGGCGGCCGAGCAGGCACCGGCGCTCTCCCGGGCGCGCGTCTGACGCCGTGACCGAGGGCACGAGGCCGGCCGGTCAAGCGCGGCCGGCGGGAGCCGGCTGCCCCCGGCCGGTGACCCGGTCGGGATACGACGTCGAGAACCCGACGAGGACCCAGATGACCGCGATCGGCACGGCCCAGTCGAGCACCAGCTCGAGCAGGTGGGCCGAGCCGGTGTCGGTGGCGTCCACCTCCAGCGCGGTGACGAGCACGCCCGCGACGCCGATGACCAGCAGCCCGGCGCCCCACGCGGCACTGATGACCCGGTTGACCGACCGGAAGGTCGGTGTCCCCCAGTACTCCCGCGGCGTGGACTCCCGGGCGTACTCCTCGGTGAACGGGCGGACCGACGCCGTCGCCAGCACGTAGAGGCCCAGCACGACGCCGACCAGCGGCCGCCCCCAGGTGTACAACCAGTCGTCGACGTCCCGCCCACCGGCGAAGCCGGCGACGGCGATCGCGGCGAACAGCACCAGCGACACCAGGTCCAGCGTCACCGGGCCGTGGCGGCGCCGCGCGACCGCCAGCGCGACGACGGTCATCGCGACGGCGAGCACCGCGCTCCAGGCGACGGCGTCGGCTGCGATCCGCTGCGCCACGAAGGAGAAGGCGATCCACGGCAGGAACCCGAGGACCAGAGAGATGGGGTTCATGGCCGCGACCGTGCCGCCGGCCGGTCCAACCGCCGTCCAACCGGCGGCCGGCGGTCAGACCCGCTGCTCGTCGAGCCACCGGTCCAGCGCCGGCAGCGCGAGGTAGGCGATCGTCGCGTGGGTGGCGTGCCCGACGACGTGCAGGTCGACGCGGTCCCCGGTGCGCCGGGCGGTCTGCACGAACGCGTCGGTGTCGGCGGGCAGCACGAGCTCGTCCCGGGCGCCCTGGGCGACGAACACCGGTGCCGCGATCGGGCGGGACCCGGCCGAGTTCTCCCGCAGCAGCGAGGCCCACGGCTGGGTCGTCGTCGGGTCGGCCGCGAAGAAGTGCCCGACCAGCGGCGCGCCGATCCGGTGCAGCTCGCGGAGGGAGCTCAGCAGGCACAACCGGTTCATCTCCGGCAACGCGCGCACGGCCTCGGTGGTGAGGACGTCGTCGAGCCGGGCGCCGGGCACGTCCGGCCCGTACACCCCGGCGAACGCGGGGAAGGCGTACGAGCCGATCGTCACCCCGGAGACGTCGTCCAGGTGCGAGCGCAGCAGCGCGGTCAGGTCCGCCGCCGGCGCGGCCGCCGCCACGGCGAGCACCTGCAGCTCCGGGGCGTAGCCGGGCTGGTCCTCGGCCGCGAGCAGGACCGCCTGCCCGCCCTGCGAGTGCCCCCACAGCACGACCCGGTCGCCGGCCTGGGCGCCGTCGAGGTGACGGGCGGCGCGGACGGCGTCGAGCACGGTGCGCGCCGCCGTCCGGCCCACGAGGTAGGAGTCCGGCCCGGCCGTGCCCATCCCTGCGTAGTCCGTGGCGACGACCGTGTAGCCGCGGTCGAGCGCCATCCGCAGCCCCTCGATGCCGATGAAGGGGTCGAACCCGCGCGAGGGGGCGCAGGACGCCGCGGTGCCGGTCGTGGGGTGGCCCCACGCGAGGACCGTCCGCCCACCCGGCGGCGCGTCCCCCACCGGCCGCACCACGACGCCGGTGACGACGACCGGCCGGCCGTCGAGGTCGGTCGACCGGTACATGACCCGCCACGCCCGCGACCCGGCCGGCGTCCCGGCCAGCGCCTCGCTGCGCACGACCGTGCCCGGGTCGCCGTCCGCCGCGCCGGCCGGCTGCTCGTAGAAGGCGGCCAGGTCGGCGCGCTCGGCCGCGTCCCCGGCCACCCGCGGTCCCTCCAGGACGACGAGGACCGCGGCGAGGGCGAGCACCGCGGCCGCCGCGGCCCGCGCCCCCCGGCGCAGCCACGACCGGCGGCGGCGGGGCTGCGCCGGCCGGTCCTCGCCCGTCGCGCCGCGCTCGTCGCGTGCCGTGCCCATCGAGGTCTCCGCGGTCCGCCGGGGTCGGGTCCCGGGCGACGCTGCTCCCGGGTGCTCCAACGGCGCTCCAAGCGCCCCGGACCGGCCGCGGGCGCGCCGGGGCGACGGCCCGCCCCGCCGCGGTCGAGCACTCCGTCACCGCCGACGGCGACGCGTGGATCGCGGGGCACCGGGCAGGCGACGGGTCCCGCAGCGGGTTGGACTGCGGTTGGATGAGCCGCCCCCACGATCCGCGGGGCCGGACGCCCCCCGGCGCCGCGAGGAGGCTGCGGTGGACGACGTCGTCTCGATCGACACCCTGGCGGCCGCGGCCGCCGTCGCGCTGGTCGCGGCGGTGGTGACCGGCCTCCTCCCCCGCATGCCGGTGCCGCAGGTCGTCCTGCTGATCGCCGGCGGGGTCCTCATCGGCCCGGACGTGCTCGGCATCGGGTCGGCCGCGGACATCCGGGTGCTCGCCGACGTCGGCCTCGGTTTCGTCTTCCTGCTGGCCGGCTACGAGTTCGACCTGCGGCTGTTCCGGGAGGACGCCGGCCGCCGGGCGCTGCTGTCGTGGGCCGTCTCCCTCACCGTGGCCGTCGGCGTCGCCGGGGCGTTGCAGGCCGCCGGCGCGGTGGAGTCGGTCCTGCCGGTGGCGCTGGGCCTGACCACCACCGCGCTGGGCACGCTGCTGCCGGTGCTGCGGGAGTCGGGGCTGCTCCGCGGCCGCCTCGGCCGGTACCTGCTGGCCGCGGGCGGGGTCGGGGAGCTGTTCCCCGTGCTGGTGATCGCCGTGTTCCTCGGCAGCCAGGGCCGGTTCGCCGCGCTGGTCTCGCTCGCCGCCGTGGGGTTGCTCGCGGTCGTGCTCGCGCTGCTGCGGCACTGGTTCCTGGAGGACGGCCGGCTGGCCGGGGTGGTGCGCGCCGGCCAGAACGAGACCGCGCAGATCACCCTGCGGGCCACGATCCTGCTGCTGCTCACCCTGCTCGCGGTCACCGACCGGTTCCACCTGGACGCGGTGCTCGGTGCCTTCCTCGCCGGCGTCGTGCTGCGGCACTGGGTGGGAACCGCGGCGCCGCTGCTGGAGGCCAAGCTCGACGCCGTCGGCTACGGGTTCTTCGTGCCGCTGTTCTTCGTCTACTCGGGGATGGGCCTGGACCTGGACGCGATCGGTGCGGCACCGCTGCTGCTGGTGCTGTTCCTCGTCCTCATGGTCGCCGTGCGCGGCGGCCCGGTGCTCCTGGTCTACCGCGGCGCGCTGGACCGGCGGGAACGCGTCCAGACCGCGCTGGTCAGCGCCACGGCGATGCCGGTGCTCGTCGCGCTCACCGAGGTCGCCGTCCGGAGCGGCACGATGACCACCGCCGACGCCGCCGCACTCGTGGGCGCGGGCGTGGGAACCGTGCTCGTGCTGCCCGCCGCCGCCGTCGCGCTGCACCGGCCACGCCGGCCGGGACCCCCCGCGCGGCCGGGGGACCCGGTCGGCGGGCTGGGCGCCGGCCCGGGCGGCTGAGCCCCGTGGACCGGGAGGTCGTCGCGTGGTCCGCCGGTGCGCTCGCGCTGCTGTCGGCCGCGCTGTTCGCGGTGGCGTCGGCGGTGCAGCAGCGGTCGGCGGCGGCGGTGCCCGAGGCGCACGCCCGCGGCCTGGGCCTGCTGTGGTCGCTGGTGCGCTCGCGGCGGTGGTGGACCGGCACGCTGGCCGACTCGGGCGGGTACGTCGCGCAGGCCACGGCGCTCGGGCTGGGCTCCCTGCTGCTCGTCCAGCCGCTGCTGGTCACGACCGTGCTGTTCGCGCTGCCGCTGAGCGCGCGGTGGGCGCGGCGGCGGCTGGGCCGCGCCGACTGGGCATGGTCGCTCGTCCTCGCGCTGGCCCTGGCGGCCTTCGTCGTCGTCGGCGACCCGACCGCCGGGGTGGACACGGCCGCCTGGGGGCGGTGGGTGCCGGCCCTGGCGGTCCTCGGCGCCCTGTGCGCAGGGTGCCTGGCCGCGGCGGCGGTGCGCCGTGGCGCCTCCCGGGCGCTGCTGGTCGCGCTGGCCGCCGGGCTGGTGGCCGGCCTGTCCGCGGCGCTCACCAAGGGCGTCGTGGGGCTTCTCGACGACGGGCCGGGGGCGGTCCTCACGCACTGGAGCACCTACCTGCTGGTCGCCACGCTCCTGGGGGGCACGTTCCTGCAGCAGTCGGCCTACCAGGCCGGGCCCCTGACGGCGTCGCTGCCGGCGGCGACCGTGGGCGAGCCGGTGGTCTCGGCGGTCCTCGGCGTCGCCGTCCTCCAGGAGCGGCTCCGGGCGGACGGCGCGGAGTGGGCGCTCATCGCCGTGCTGGTCGCGGCCATGACGGCGGCCACCGTCGCCCTGGCCCGGTCGTCGGTCCGGCCGGCTCCCGACCCGCTGCCCGCGGCGTGAGGTCACGCCGTGGCCTCCGCCGCGGCCCCCGCGGGGGCCTCCGGTGCGCCGCGGCGGCGGGCCAGGAGGGCGAGCACGAACGGGGGCAGCGACAGCACGACCGTCGCCAGCGCCAGCAGCAGCACGTAGACCGCGGTGTCCCCGGTCGCCAGCTGGCCGGGCGGGACGAACCCGAGCAGGAAGGAGAACAGGCAGCCGAGCAGCCCCACCCCGCCGACCAGCCACACCCCGGGCAGGCCACCGGGGATGCGGTAGGGCCGGGGCACCTCCGGCCGCGTGTACCGCAGCCGGATCACCGCGGCGAACACCAGCGCGTACATCGCCACGATCACCTGGGCGGTGACCGCCGACAGCATCCAGTACGAGGTGCTCACGCTGGGCACCGCGACGAACAGCAGCGCGAACACCGAGCCCGCGACGCCCTGTGCCACCAGCAGGGCGACCGGGACGCCGTTGCGGTTGGTCCGGCCCAGCCTCGTCGGGGCCAGCCCC
This sequence comes from Blastococcus sp. SYSU D00695, assembly GCF_054050555.1. NCBI lineage: Bacteria > Bacillati > Actinomycetota > Actinomycetes > Geodermatophilales > Geodermatophilaceae > Blastococcus > Blastococcus sp. SYSU D00695. The sequence goes on from NZ_JBJGZP010000012.1 coordinate 122,145, forward strand.
TCCCGCGCGACGACCGCCACCCCCGAGGCCGGGCCGAGGACCCAGGGCGTCAGGTGCGCCACCCCGCCGAGCGCGACCACCAGCGCCAGGGGTGCGAGCAGCCAGCCGGCGCCCAGCGTGTCCAGGACGCGGCTGAACAGCTCCATCGTCCCGGAGACCAGGCTGATCTCGTGCTGCGGCAGCACGAACGACATGAACAGCGAGCCGAGCACGGAGAACGTGACGGTGATCGCCACGGCCGCCGCGATCGCCCGCGGCACGGTGCGGCCGGGGTCGCGCGTCTCCCGGGCGTGGAAGCCGGCCATCTCCATGCCGGTGAACAGCAGGACGATCCCGCCCAGGAACGCCAGGTCGGCCAGGTGCACGTCCGGCACCAGCGCGCCCGCGGAGAAGGGGATCTGCGAGGCGTCGCCGCGCAGCAGGTACGCCGCGCCGAGCCCGACCACCAGCAGCGCCGGCACGATGGAGCCGGCGACCGTGCCGACCGCCCCGATCACCGACGACGCCCGCACCCCGCCGAGCGCGGCCGCCGTCGTCCCCCAGAACACGACGAGCATCACGACGACCAGGTACGTCCGGTCGGTGGCCAGCGACGGGTCGATCGCGTAGGCCAGCGAGGCGGCGATGAACGACAGCACGGTGGGGAACCAGGCGACGTTCTCGGCGTAGTCGCACCACACCGCGAGGAACCCGGTGCGCCCGCCGAAGGCCTCCCTGACCCACGCGTAGACCCCGCCGTCGAGTGGGAAGGCGGTGCCCAGCTCGGCGGCGGCCATCGAGATCGGCACCAGGAACACCGCGATCGACAGCGCGAACAGCGCGAACATCGCCCAGCCGTACTCGGCCATCACCGGCAGGTTGCGGGCGCTGACGATCGACGCGACGTTGATCATGGCCAGCGCCAGCACGCCCAGCCGCACGGTCCGCGCCGGCGCGTTCACCGGGCGCCGCCGGCCCGCAGCGCCGCGACCAGCCGCTCGCGGGCGTCGCCGTCGCCGTTGCCCTGCACCAGCACGGTGCCGTCGCCCAGGGTGAGGACGACGCCGCTGCCGCGTGGCCGCACCTGGACCTCGGCCCGCCGGGCGGCGGCGTCGGGGGGGGGGGGGGGGGGGGGGCGGGGGGGGGGGGCGCGGGGGGGGGGGGGGGGGGGGGGGGGGGGGGGGGGGGGGGGGCGGGCGGGCGGGGGCGGTCCGCGTGGGGGCGGCCCGGGGC